>DATCDL010000059.1:0-2854 GCA_036510715.1 Acidobacteriaceae bacterium | reverse complement strand
AGTTGTTTTCGCCGGGAGGAATGGCGCCCACAAAGGCAATTTGTGCGGAGTCAGGAGACCAGGTGAACTCGTATGCGTGCAGATCGAACGGCGTTACGATCCGGGCGCCGCCGGACGAGACTTCGACCGCCCAGACCTGCTGGATTTCTACTCCGTCTTCGCCGATGACGCCGGACCAGGGCTTCATGGCGTCGAGTGCTCCGGCGGAACGGGTGGCGTTTTCGACGAAGAGGAAGGCGATGGACTTGCCGTTGGGGGACCAGGAGGGCTGCTGAAGATTGCCGGTCAGGTGGCTGAGCTGCTTTGTCCTGCCCGTGGTTTTGGACCAGAGGAAGATCTGCTCTTGCGTCGGCTTCGCTTTGTCGCCTGTGCAGGTGGAGAGGAAGGCGAGGGTCTTGCTGTCGGGGGACCAGATGGGCGAGGTGTTGGAGCAGTCGGTTGTGCCTTCCACGGCGATGATCTTTGACTTGGCGGGATCGTCGACCTCGGTGAGGTGGAGCGTGGAGCCGTCGTGGCCGCGCAGGGTCCAGGCGACGGTGGTACCGTCAGGCGAGAGCGCGACTCCGCCGGGCTGGGCCGCCCGGGAGAATTGCTGGTTCGGATTGGCGGTGTCGGCAGCGGGAGCGAGGGTGGGTTTGGTCGGAGGATGGGACGCCGTCTGGGCAGAGAGGGCTCCCGAAAGCAGGAGAGAGCAGGTGAAGGCGAATAAAGGCAGCGGGTGTCGGCGGGCGAAGTCCATGCTCGAAAGCGTATCACCGCAAGATGTGTTGGCACAGGTGGATAGCGTGAGAGGCTTGCAGCGATCGATTGCAAAACTGGAAGATTTTGCTTGACGAGGTGCGGTAAATAGGACAGTCTGGTGAGCATTCTCACCTTAAATCGAGGACAAACTATGGGTACCCCGGGACCTTCTATGGAACAGATGAAAGAGTCGATGCGATCTGCATGGATGGCCGGCGACTTCGGTGTCGTCGCAAAGACCATCGCCACCTATGCAGAGACATTTGTGGATCGGCTGGACGTGGCAGTGGGCGCAAAGGCGCTGGATGTGGCGTGCGGCACCGGAAATGTGGCGATCCCGCTGGCGCGCAGAGGAGCTGATGTGACGGGCGTCGATATTGCAACGAACCTGCTCGAACAGGCGCGTGATCGCGCTCTGGCGGAGGGCGTTGCGGCCAGGTTCGACGAAGGGGATGCGGAACGATTGCCCTACGCGGACGCGTCGTTCGATGTTGTGGCGACGATGTTTGGGGCGATGTTTGCGCCGCGGCCGGAGTTGGTGGCCGAGGAACTGGCGCGGGTGCTGAAGCCGGGCGGCCTGCTGGCGATGGCGAACTGGAATCCAACCAGCTTTAGCGGGAAGATGTTTCAGGTGGGTGGACGCCACGTTCCGCCGCCGCCCGGCGTGGTGGCACCCGTGCTGTGGGGCGTGGAGGACGTCGTCCATCAACGGTTAGAGCCGTACTTTGGAGCCATCGAGACAGAGATCATTGCCATTGATTTTGACCTGCCGACGAATCCGGCGGGGGCGGTGGCGTTCTTCCGCAAATACTTTGGCCCCACGAAGGTCGCCTTCAGCCGTCTGGATGAAGCTGGTCAGGGAGCGCTGGCGGCGGATCTTGAGCAGTTATGGAGCGGTGCCAATGTGTCCCCGAATCCGGAGGAGCACACCCGCATCCGCAACGAATATCTACAGGTGACTGCCCGGCGCGGCCAAGGCAAGGTAAGGGCGGGTTGAGATTTAGTGACAGCACCGGGCAGGAGGCAGCGGGGCTTAGCTCCCAGCGCTCAACTTGACGTGCTGCAGCAGTGATTGGTATTGTAAGAAGGTTCCGCGAGTATCCGGAATGTGTCGTCACGAAGAGGCTCAGAGGCAGATTTTGGTCTGCGCTACACTGGATACAAGAGATTCACTGCAGGATTTGCCCGGATTGTAGTGGGTGAATCAGTAAGTCTGTGGTTGGCTTTACGCCTATCTATCGCGCCTGCGACACCCTCCTCCCCGCTGCACCACGGCGGGACCCCATGAGGATGGGCTATGCGGGCCGGAACAGCGAAACGGAGTTGAGCAGTTGGGCAGGCTTGAAAAAGCAGGCACAACACACCTCGGCCACCGTCGACTGTTATCTCGTTTGAGTGGTTGGTAGCTTGGTTTTTTAGTTGTGCGCAGTCAGAAGTACGGCCGCGTGCAGGATTCAGAACTTCGCCGGGGCATGTCCGCATGTCTCGCCTTCTGTGCGTTTGCAGCTTGCGCGCGGGAGCAGAGCGAAGGTGCTGCCCTGCACCGAGCCCGAACAAGAGTTTCGGGTAGTCGCTACCTTCGGGTAGAGGCTGCTTTCAGGGTTTTCTAAGGAGTAGTAAAGTGCCTACGTTTCATCAGCTCGTCAAGCAGGGCCGGACGCCGACCCGCTACAAGACCGCTTCGCCTGCACTACAGGGTTCGCCCCAGCGCCGCGGAGTGTGCACTCGCGTTTATACCCAGACGCCCAAGAAGCCGAACTCGGCACTGCGCAAGGTGGCGCGTGTTCGTTTGACGAACGGCATTGAGGTCACCACCTATATCCCGGGTATCGGCCACAACCTGCAGGAGCACTCGATTGTGCTGATCCG
Organism: Acidobacteriaceae bacterium; assembly: GCA_036510715.1. Lineage (GTDB taxonomy): Bacteria > Acidobacteriota > Terriglobia > Terriglobales > Acidobacteriaceae > Granulicella. The sequence continues at coordinate 244 of DATCDL010000059.1, read as the reverse complement.
CGGCGGCCGTGTGAAGGATCTGCCGGGTGTTCGTTATCACGTGGTTCGCGGAACGCTGGATTCGGTTGGCGTTGCGAATCGCAAGCAGAGCCGCTCGAAGTACGGCGCGAAGCGTCCGAAGGCGAGCAGCAAGTAAAGATTCCGGGCTGACTTGAGAGAGTCGGCCCAAGCCAAGCCCAGCTCGTGAGAGGTTCACCGCGCTGGGGGAAGAAGAGAAAGAAGAAGAGATGCCGAGAAAAGGGTT
>DATCDL010000058.1:0-3384 GCA_036510715.1 Acidobacteriaceae bacterium | reverse complement strand
GGATCATGCTGGGCTTCTTCATCGCCTTCGCGGTGAAGCTTCCGATGTTTCCGTTTCACACCTGGCTGCCGGACGCCTGCGCCGAGAACTCCACGGCGACCAATGTGATCCTGGCCGGACTGCTGGCAACGACCGCGGCCTATGGCATGATTCGCTATCTCTTCCCGCTGTTTCCGGGAGCAACCCGCGAGTTCGCGCCGGTGGCGATGACGCTGGCGGTGATTGGAATCCTCTACGGGGCAATCCTGGCTTTTTCGCAGACCGATCTGATGCGCCTGATTGCGTATGCCAGCATCAGTCACCTCGGCTTTGTGCTTCTGGCAATTTTCGCCGGCGACTCCCTCGCCCTTCAGGGAGCCGTGATGACGATGATCGCTCACGGCATCAGCACCGGCGCGCTCTTCCTTGTAGCCGGAGCCCTCGATGCTCGCATGCACACACGCGAGATCGACGCCATGGGCGGTCTATGGGACACGATGCCCCGGTTAAGCGGAGCTGCTTTGTTCTTTGCGCTGGCTTCACTCGGCCTCCCTGGGCTGGGAGACTTTATTGGTGAGTTCCTGATCCTGTTGGGAACCTTTCGCGCCCATGCCGCCCTGGCTGCCGTGGCGGCATGCGGTGTTCTTGCGGCAACGCTCTACGCGCTTCGCTTCGTGCAGCGCGTGTTCCAGGGGCCGAATCTCCATCCATGGCAGTTGTCCGACCTGGCCGTTCGCGAAGGATTGATGCTGGGCGCGATGATCGTCTTGCTTCTCTGGCTGGGCCTCTATCCGCAACCTGTCTTCCATACCTTTGCTCAAACCGCAAACCACCTTCCTCTTCTCTCGAGATGAGCCATGACTGCTGCTGACGTGCTCGCCCTCTTACCGCTACTGCTGATCGCTGCGACCTCTGTCGTAGTAATGGCAGCGACAGCGGTGGGCCGCAACCACTCGGTTGCCTTCGGACTCACTCTTGCCGGCCTGGCAGCGAGCTTTTGCTCGATTTTCTTCGTCGATCCGCGTCAGGTGACGATGCTGCTCGTCATGGACAGGTACGCGCTCTTTTTCATGGCGCTGATCGCTGCGGCCAGTTTCGCCGTGGTGCTGCTGGCTTACGGCTATCTGGCAAAGCGAGAGGGCAACAAGGAGGAGTTCCACGTCCTGCTTCTGGTGGCGACGCTCGGCGCTATGATCCTGGCCGCCAGCAGTCACTTCGCCTCGCTGTTTCTCGGACTCGAAATCCTGAGCATCGCGCTCTATGCGCTCATCGCCTATTTCGGCGATCGTCCGCTCCCGGTGGAGGCGGGAATCAAGTATCTTGTCCTGGCCGGATCGTCGTCGGCCTTCCTGCTCTTCGGAATCGCCCTCATCTATGCCGATCTCGGAACCATGGACTTCGCCCGGATCGCGCACCTGCTGGCTCTCCGCCAGGATCCGAACCTTACGCTGCTGTTGCCCGGCGTGGCGATGATTATCACAGGCATTGGCTTCAAGTTGGCTCTCGTGCCTTTCCACATGTGGACGCCGGACGTTTATCAGGGAGCTCCCGCGCCGGTGACGGCCTTTATCGCCACAGTCTCGAAAGGCGGCATGCTTGCGCTTTTGCTGCGCTATTTCAACCAGTTGGGAACCAACCGCTTCACATCCGTGCTCCTGGTGTTCTCGATCATCGCCATCGCTTCCATGTTCGTTGGGAACCTGCTCGCGCTCTACCAAAACAATGTAAAGCGCATCCTGGCATACTCCTCGATCGCGCACATGGGCTATCTGCTGGTTGCGCTTGAGGTCGGAGGCCTCATGGGCGCGGACGCTGTGGTCTTTTACCTGGTTGCCTACTTCGTCATGACCCTGGGCGCATTCGCTGTCGTCACCGTTCTCTCCAAGCAGCACCGCGATGCGGACCAACTGGAAGACTATCGTGGCCTGTTCTGGCGCAGGCCCGTACTCGCTCTGGTATTCACAGCCATGCTGCTTTCGCTCGCCGGCATCCCACTGACCGCAGGTTTCTTGGGCAAGTTCTACATTGTTGCCGCCGGAGCGGCAGTCGGCGCCTGGGCGCTGCTCCTGATTCTGGTTGTCACCAGCGTCATCGGACTCTTCTACTACCTGCGAATTGTAATGGTGCTGTACCAGCAGCCGGCCGAAAGCGATCGGAATCACCAACCCGCTCCACGCCGGGCGCCGGCGGCGACTCTGGTGTTGGCTGCGCTCACCGTGATCCTTGTCTGGCTGGGAGTCTATCCCACCCCATTGATTAAGGTAATTCAAACCGCGATCGGCAGATTGCTCTGATCCGGTTGCATGTTGGAGGCGACTCATTTATTCGTTGGCCCGGATGCAACTATTCGCCGACGGCTATGCCACCGTCCGGAAATCTTCATGTCAGGCCATCGGGATGTGGCCTGCCGTCCGGAAGCAAGCGACGGCGCGCCGCATGGGTTACATTCCTGAAGCAGGGTGCCTTCTCTGGGAAACAGGGAAGAGCATCTATGGGAGGCCGTATCATGCCACGAACATTCAAAGCAGGAGACCACGTCGAATGGAACTCGGAAGCCGGCCGGGTCCAGGGGATCATCAAAGAGAAGATTGTTTCCGAGATCACATTCAAGGGATACACGGTCCATGCTTCGGAGAAGGAGCCGCAGTATCTGATTGAGAGCGAGAAGACCGGCCATCTGGCGATGCACAAAGGCACAGCCCTTAGGAAGATCGCAAAAGGCAGGTCCTGACCCGCGTCCCCAAAGGCGATACTGCCTACCGGCTGTATCGATTTCGATACTGTTGAATAGTACTCGAATGGCACAACTGCGAGATGGAATGAGGTCATGCTTTACGATGAGGCAAGATGGTGACCGGACAATCTGTTCACCCCCTAACTGGTCAAATATGACCGGTATGGAAGCACCGTAACTCGAAATACTTGTTATGTCAAAATTCCGCCGCAAACGGCCGCGACGAAGGTTTCGCCATGAAATTGCAAGGAACAGGTCCTTGGGCGGCAACGCCCGTCGCGAGCATTCTCCACCGCCGTACCGGACTCCTCGTGCTGCTCTTCCTGGTCATGGCAACATTGTCGCAGTCTGCAAGTTCGCAGGCGATCCCGGCTGTGCCCGTTGCGAATACTGCTCCGCTCACCGCGGAGCAAGTGATGCACAACCTTGCCCAGATGAATCGTCATCGTGTCGAGGCCCTTCACGTATACGAAGGAACCGGAACCTATCGGGCGGAGTATGACGGATTTCCGGGCAGTCGAAGAGCGGAGATGGTGGTCAACGTGAAGTACCTGCCGCCTGGGAAGAAAGAATTCGCCATTCAGTCCGCGACTGGCTCCAAACTGATCATCGACAGGGTGTTCAAGAAACTGTTGGAGGCAGAGAAAGAAGAATCCAGCCCGAAGATTGAA
>DATCDL010000057.1:0-15581 GCA_036510715.1 Acidobacteriaceae bacterium | reverse complement strand
GGAGCGTGGATAGCCGACCATCCAGACGGCGGAATCTTTATCAGCGAAGACGGCGGCAGGAGCTGGAGCGACGTGGCGGAGATGCACGGGCAGTCTGTGATCTCGCTGGCGCGAGCGAAATCAGATCAGAACCTGCTAGTAGCCGGGACGTTGCGAGGGGTTTTTCGCAGCACGGATGACGGGTTGCATTGGAGTCAGATCAGCCCGGTGGGAAGCACGGAGATCCACGAGGTTGAGTCGCTGGCGATTGATCCGCGAGATCCGAAGATCATCTATGCAGGGACGTGGCATCTGCCGTGGAAGACGGTGGATGGCGGGGTGCACTGGGCGAGTATCAAGCGGGGAATCATCGAGGACTCGGATGTGTTTTCGATTGTCATCGATCCGGCGGAGCCTCAGACGGTGTATGCGAGTGCGTGTTCGGGTATCTACAAGAGCGTGAATGCGGCGATGGATTTCAAGAAGGTGCAGGGTATTCCGTCTTCGGCTCGGCGGACGCGGAAGCTGGAGCAGGACCCGGAACATCTGCAGACGGTGTATGCGGGCACGACGGAAGGGCTATACCGGACGCTGGATGGTGGGAAGGATTGGGACCGGCTAACTGGGTCGGATCTGATCATCAACGATGTGTATGTTGACCCGCACGACTCGGGCCACGTGCTGCTGGCGACGGACCGGTGGGGAGTGATGCGCAGCGAGGATTTTGCGGCGAGCTTCCACGAGTCGAACACGGGTTTTTCTGCGCGGCAGGTGGTGGCCTTTGCCGCTGATCCAAACCATCCGGCGCGTTTGTATGCGGGGGTGGTGAACGACAAGAATGCTGGCGGCGTGTTCCAGAGCCTGGACGGTGGAGCGCAATGGAGGCAGCAGAGCGTGGGTCTGGATGGACGCGATGTGTATAGCCTGGCTGCGACGCCGGCAGGTACGATTCTGGCAGGAACGACGCACGGAATTTTCAGGTTTCAGGACGGATTGTGGACAGACTCTGGTTTGTGGTTGAAGAACGCTGGCCATGGACAGACGAGGTTGCGGGAGATGCGGGTTGAAGCGAAGGCTGTACCGGCGGGACAAGCGACCCTCGATGCGGTGGTGTATTCGCTGGTGCCCGATGGGAATTTTGCGACCTATGCGGGAACGTCGGATGGGTTGCTGCGGAGCAGTAATGATGGACTCGCATGGTCGCCGGTGACGTCGTTGGATATGGGCGAGGTGCGGTTCTTTGCGTTGCAGAAGAACATGCTGCTGGCCGCGGGGCTGAAGCGGATGGAACTGTCTGTGGATGGCGGAGGGAAGTGGACTCCGGTAGCGCTGCCGGCGCAGTTGACGCAGGTTGCGGCTATCGCTCTGGATGGCCAGGGCGCATTGTGGTTGGGGGGACGCGAGGGAGTGTTCTACTCGACCAACCATGGCGCGAGCTGGATGCAGGTTCATAACCTTCTGACGCCGCAGGTGGATGGGATCTACTACGACGCAGTTGGCGACCGGATGCTGCTGACGACATCGGTGTCGCCGATGATTTTCGCGGTCCACTTGCCTGATCACAAGGTGTCGTACTGGGACACCGGATGGAAGCTGCGATTTGCGAGACCGGTGGGAGACCATCTGCTGGGTGCGACGCTGTATGACGGAATCGTGGTGCAGCCGAAGATGGTGGACTCCAGTTTTGGCAACATGCACGCGGTCGAGGCAAAGTAGGTTTGGGACGTGCCGGCGCGGAGGCTGCGGGACTAGAATAGGGAGATATGGACGCCATTTCACCCATCTCGAATCCACGCCACTCTTTCCAGACCAACGATCCGGCACTTGAGACCATCGCGCGGAAGGTGGAGGCTGGCCAGCGGTTGAGCTTTGACGACGGCGTTGCGCTGTATCGCAGCGGCGATATTCTTGCGGTTGGCTGGATGGCAAACCTGGTTCGCGAGCGGATGCATGGGGACGTCGCGTACTTCAATGTGAACAGGCACATTAATCCGACGAACGTCTGCGTTGCGTCCTGCAGGCTATGTGCGTTCGGCCGCAAGAAGGGCGCAGCGGACACGTACACGATGGCCCTGGAAGAGGCTTGGGAGACGGCTGGACAGGGGCTGACCGAAGCTGTGACAGAGTTTCATATTGTGGGGGGACTGCATCCGGATCTGCCGTTCGAATATTTCATGGACCTGGTGCGGGGACTGAAGGAACGCTATCCGCAGGTGCACATCAAGGCGTTTACGATGGTCGAGATTTCGTTCCTCGCGAAGATTGGCAAGATGCCGATTGCAGAGGCGATCGAGCGGATGAAGGCTGCGGGCGTGGACTCGTGCCCAGGTGGTGGTGCGGAGATTTTTGCGGACCGGGTGCGGCATATTATTTGCGACCACAAGATTGATGGTGGAGAGTGGCTGGAGACGGCGCGGCTGGTGCATAAGGCTGGGCTGCGATCGAATGCGACGATGCTGTATGGACATATTGAGAACGATGAAGACCGCGTCGACCACCTGATGAAGTTGCGTGAGGTTCAAGATGAGACGGGCGGATTCCAGACGTTTATTCCGCTGAGCTTTCATCCGGATAATACGGCGCTGGGGCATCTGCCGAAGTCGAGTGGGTGGACGGATATTCGGCAGATTGCGGTGAGCCGGTTGATGCTGGATAATTTTGCACACATCAAGAGCTACTGGCAGATGGTGACTCCGAAGATGGCGCAGATTTCGCTGCGGTTTGGGGCGGATGACATCGACGGAACGGTGGTGGAAGAGAAGATCTATCACGACGCTGGGGCGAATACTCCGCAAGGACTGCGCAGGCAGGACCTGGTGCGGCTGATCATCGAGGCGGGGCGTGTGCCGTTTGAACGGGACACGCTGTATCGCGCGGTGACTCGCAGTGAAGATAGTTTTACCGTAGCGGTTTAGGCGGGGGGCTTGAGGCTGCGAGGGTTTCAGGCAGACGATATCGATGCGATGCATGCGCTGGATGTGGTGTGCTTCGAGCGGCCGTTCCGGTTTACTCGCGGAGCAATGCGACGGTTTGCCACGGTGAAGAAGGCGCGGGTGGTGATCGCCGCAGAGGGCGATGCGCTGGTGGGTTTTGTCATCCTCCATATTGAAGAGGGCGAAGAGGGCCGAACCGGCTACATCATTACGCTGGATGTGGAGCCAGCGATGCGGCGCAGAGGGATTGCGGGCTCGCTGATGCGAGAGACGGAGCGGCAGGCTCGCGTCGATGGGTGTACGGCGCTGGTGCTGCATGTCTTCGTGGGGAATGAAGCGGCGATTCGGTTTTATGAGTATGCGGATTTTTCGCGTTCGCATCTTGCGGAGGAATTTTATGGACCAGGCTCCGATGCGTGGGTGTGCCACAAGCTGCTGCTTCCTCTGGAGGAGCAGGGTGAGGCTGCAGCGATTCTGAGAGGGTGAGGCTGCAGCGATTCTGAGATAGAGTGATTGCATCGTAATTTTCAAGGAGACGGACGATGCGAGTCGGTTCTGCGCTGGTGGGTGTGGTGTTGATTGGTTGCGTGATGCAGATGGGAGCGCAGACGGTGGCGATCCATGGAGACAACGGAGTGGTGCTGGGAGCGCCCCCTGCAGTTGCGATCAAGCCGGTGACGGATGTGGTCGGGGGGCATCAGATCACCGATGATTATCGCTGGTTGGAAGACCAGAAGGCGCCGGATACTCGCGCGTATATTGCTGCGGAGACGGAGTATACGGACAGCTATTTTGCGCAGATCAAGCCGCTGCGGGAGCGGCTGGTGTCGCGGTTGACGGAGTTGTCGCGGGTGGACTCGGTGAGCGTGCCGAGGGAGGAGCATGGGCGGTTCTTCTATACGAAGCGGTTGGCGGCGGAGAACCAGGCTTCGATTTATTTTCGCGAGGGATTAGATGGGGCGGAGATCAAGCTGGTCGATGCCGGGACGTTGAGCGCGGACGGAAATGCTTCGGTGAGCATTGCGGATATTTCGTCGGATGGCAAGGTGCTGGTGTACGGGGTTCGGCACGGTGGGGCGGATGAAGAGACAATTCGCGTGCTGGATGTGGAGGCGAAGAAAGACCTCGGCGATGTGCTGCCGCTGGCGCGGTACAGCGGGTTTGGGTTGAGCGGGAAGACGCTGTACTACGCGAAGATCCTGCCCAATGGCGGGGCTGCGGTGTTTACGCACGCGATGGGGACGGCGGCGGATAAAGATTTGCAGGTGTTTGGCGGCAGCTACCGCGGTGAAACGCTGGGGCCGCTGGATTTGGTCGGGTGCCACGTGAGCGAGAATGGGCATTGGCTGGTGGTGACGATTGGGCATGGGGTGCCGTCGACGCGCGAGGATATTTTGCTGGAGGATCTGCGTAAGCCGGGAGCTGCGCTGGAGCCACTGGTGTTTGGCGTGGACTCGCGTTTTCAGTTGCATATGGATGGCGACCGGATGTTTGTGAGCACGGATCTGGGTGCTCCGAATGGGAAGGTATTGCGGGCCAGCTTCGGTGATCCGTCGACGAAGAGTTGGCCGGTGTTGGTTGCGGAGGGGAAGAGTCCGATCGATGCGGTGTCAATTGCCGGCGGGAAGATGTTTGTGGGGAGGTTGGCGGATGTGAAGTCGGAGACGATGATTTACTCGCTGCCTGAGTCGGGACCAGCCGAGCAGGTTGGGACGATTGCGTATCCGACGATTGGGACGGGGAGCGTGGTGCGAGGGCGTGCGGATTCAAAGACCGGGTTCTATACGTTCTCGTCGTTCACGGTGCCGCCGACGATTTATCGCTATGACATTGCGGCGGGGAAGACCACAGTTTGGAATCGGTCGAAGGTGCCGTTCGATGCGGACAAATATGAGGTGAAGCAGGTCTTCTATACGTCGAAGGATGGGACTCGCGTGCCGATGTTCATTGCGGGACGCAAGGGCTTGAAGATGGATGGGAAGGCGCCGTTGTTGATGACGGGGTACGGTGGATTTTTGATTTCGGAGACGCCGAGCTTTAGCGCGAAGTATGCGTGGTGGATGGAGCAGGGAGGATTTTTTGCTCTGCCCAATATGCGGGGAGGCGGCGAGTACGGCGAGACGTGGCACAAGGCTGGGATGTTCGAGCATAAGCAGAATGTGTTCGACGACTGGTTTGCAGCGGCGGAGTATTTGATCGCGAACAAGTACACGACGACCCAGCGGTTTGCGATTACGGGGCGGTCGAATGGAGGGCTGCTGATGGGCGCGTCCATGACCCAGCGGCCGGATTTGTTTGGAGCGATTTTGTGCGGGTATCCGCTGCTGGATATGAGCCGGTATCAGAAGTTTCTGGTGGGGCGGTGGTGGACTACGGAGTATGGCTCGGCGGATAACCCAAAGCAGGCGGAGTACATCCTGAAGTATTCGCCGTATCAGAATGTGCGGGCGGGGGTGAAGTATCCGGCGATCATGTTCTTTACCGGGGACAGCGATACGCGGGTAGCTCCGCTGCATGCTCGGAAGATGGCTGCGCTGATGCAGGCGACGGTGATGGCTGAGCCTGAGGCTGAGCGGCGGCCGATTCTGCTGCACTATGACGTGAAGGCCGGGCATAGCGCGGGTGTTAGCGTCGACCAACTGGTCAACGACATGGCGGATGAGTTGGGGTTCCTTTGGAATGAGACGGGCGGGAAGTAGGAGCTGCATTAGAAGCAGATTCCCTAAGGGAATGACAGAAAGAAAGGCAACGGCACAAGCGAGGTATTACGGGCGTCGTAGGTGCGGTTGAAGCGGAGGACCGCGGCCCACTCGCCGTGGATGTTGTCGTGCCAGATGATGGTGCCGCCCAGGATCGCGGCGATTTCCGTGGGGGTGAGGTCGCGGGAGGCGGCGAACTCGCGGCCACGGCGGGAGTCGGGGTGGGCCATTAGATAGTTGCGGAAAGAGGGCGTGACGAAGTGGGTTGTGAAGACGATGGCCGTGTCGAATCGGTCAGGCTCTTTTGCGGCCTTTTGGATCTGGGGGAGGGTGAAGTCTTCGATGGAGATGGCTTTGAGGGGGTGCTGCACGTAGCCGAGTTCGGGACGGAAGACGTCGGCGGCGACTGGCCACGCGGTGAGGATGGTGGCGTCGGGGTAGTGCTGGGCTACGAAATTGATGGCTTCCTGATCGACGACGATCATGTCGCGGTAGGTGAGGTTGTCCTCGGGCGCGAAGGAGGTGGGCGGGTTGAGCCAGAGGGCACTGATGAAGGCGGCAGCGGTGAGGGCGGCGAAGATTGGCCACCAGTGGGTGCGGGTGCGCCAGACGTCGACGCAGACCAGGAGGATGAGGGGATAGATGGGCAGGAGATAGCGGGTGAGGAGCGCTCCTCCGAGGACGGAGAAGGCTAGCCAGTTGGCTGCGATGAGGACGGCGATGACTCGGTAGGTGATGGGAGTTAGGGCGTGGGGCGCGGTGGAGCGGCGGGGGAGGAAGAGGCACGCGACGCTGAAGAGGATCGGCAGCCAGATGTTTCGCTGCCAGAAGAGATGCAGGAAGCGGTAGCGGAGGGCTTGCAGGATGTGGGCGGCGGTGAGGTTGTCGGTGGCGTTGTAGCGGAGGTATTCAGGGTTGCCGAAGGTGAAGCCGGTGACGTGGTGGTGGTAGGCATACCACGCGATGAGAGGAAGAAGGGGGATGGAGAGGGTCGCGAGCCAGAGGAGATGCTTGCGGCGGAGTTCGGGATTGCGGTGGTCTGGGCTGAGGAGGCCGCGGAGGAGAAGGGCTAGTTCGAGTGCGGCGAGGGCTGCGGGCTGGACGATAGAGGTTTCTTTGGAGAGAACGGCGAGCGAGAAGAGAGTAGCGATGGAGAGTTGCTTGCGGAGGGTGGCGGTCCCGTGCGAGCGGAGGTAGAGGGCGAAGGCCCAGAGGGTGAAGGCTGCGGCGAAGATGTCGGCGTGGGCCAGGGTGCTTTGGGCGAACCAGATGGGGTAGACGGCGGCGAGGAGGGTGACGGCGACGGCGGCGGGGGCGTCGAGGAGCCGCTGGGTGAGACGGAAGATGGCAAGGAGGCCGGCGGCGGCGAAGGCAGCGACGAGCAGGCGGGTCGCGAGGATGTGGAAGCCTACGATGTGCCAGAGCGTGCCGAGGAAGATGTTGGGCAGCGGCGGGTGGGCGTTGGTGAAGTGCGGGACCAGCTGGCCGGTGTGGTAGAAGTCCAGAGCCGCGGGAATGTAGTAGCCGCCCTCGTCCCAGAAGTAAGGAAGGTGAAGCAGGGTGAAATGGGTGAGGGCGACGGCTGCGAAGAACAGGAAGAAGAGGATCGGCGAGGGAACAGCCGCGAGCCTGGCGGCGGCGTGCGATCTATTGGAGGGAGCTTCCACGTGGTTAGTGGACGGGACCGTTGCCGGGAACGACGAAGTGCTGCACGTCGGGGCCCTCGAGGGAGATGAGGCCAAAGGTCTGCTCGTATTGTGCGACGTTGTTGTTGAGGACGTTCGCGAGGGCCTTGGCCTGCTGAGGGCTTAGATAGACGCCCTGGAAGTTTTCGATGCGAACCTGATCGGCAGCCTGCTGGTCGATGGTGCCGAAGACCAGAAAGAAATCCCAGATGGAGAGGCGGACCTGGACGCTGTTGGCGTAGGAGTCGCGGTAGTCGGCTGACTTTTCGATCGTGATGCGGGTGTTATCGGATTGCGTGATGGTCTGGCTCATGAGTTTCCTTCGAACCGGTTGGGAGGGGGGACTTGAACCTCCACCGCTGCTTGCGCGTTGATACGAACATCTGGTGCGGGAGGGGGGACTTGAACCCCCACGCCTTTCGGGCACAGGCTTCTAAGACCTGCGTGTCTGCCATTTCACCACTCCCGCAGTCAACATAAGCGTAACGGCTTGTGGGTTGGGTTGCAATTGGAGAGGAAATTTCCCGGGATTTGGGTGTTTGTGTGCAATAGGCCGAGCATCTCATTCTAGAGAAAGGGCGACCGGCGCGTTCCGCGGAGGGGGTGTATCGAGGAACGCGGTGCTGATGGAAGTTGAAGGGACGCCGATGAGGACGGAGACGGCTTCGGCGAATCGGGATCCAGGAGTGCCGGGGAGCAAAAGGGTTGCGTCCAAATGGAATCCTAGTGCATCCTATTCAAGAAAGCTGATGAAGGAACACTCAACTATGGCTAATGAATTTGTAAGCGTAATCAGGACGTCTAGCAAGGCAGCCGGCAGCGAAGGCAAGGGGAAGGCTTATCCTGTTCTCCCTGTTAGAGATACGGTTCTATTCCCGCATGCGGTGCTGCCTTTGACTGTGGGGCGGGAGAGTTCGATCCAGCTGATTCAGTCGTTGGGCGAGGAGAAGACGATCCTGGTGGTGGCGCAGCGGGATGCTCGGCAGGACGCGCCGGAGGGTGGCGATGTGCATCCGATTGGGACGCGCGCTACGGTTCATAAGGTGGTGAAAATGCCGAATCAAAGCCTCTTTGTGTTTACGGAGGGGATGGAGAGGGTGCGGCTGGGGGAGTTTAGCCAGACGCAGCCGTTTTTGACGGCGGAATGTACGGTAGTGGAGGACGTGGTTCCGGAACGGTCGCCTGAGGCTGAGGCTCTGCAGCGGAATGTGCTGGCACAGTTTCAGGAGATTGTGACTTCGTCGTCGACGTTGTCAGACGACCTGCAGACGATTGCTTTGAATATCGATGAGCCGTCGCGGCTGGCGGATTTTATTGCAGCGAGCCTGCCGTTTTTGACGACGGGGGAGAAGCAGGAGCTGCTCGAGACAGCGGATGTAAAGACGCGGCTGGAGATGATCAACGGGCACCTGGCGAAGGAGTTGGGTGTACAGCAGTTGCGCAACAAGATCCAGAGCGAGGTGCAGGATTCGGTGCAGCAATCGCAGCGGGATTTTTATCTGCGCGAGCAGATGAAGGCGATCCAGAAGGAGTTGGGCGACCTGGATGAGACGCAGAAGGATGTAGCGGAACTGAAGGAGAAGATTGAAGCGGCGGGCATGCCGGAGGAGACGAAGAAAGATGCGCTGAAGGAGTTGGCGCGGCTGGCTCGGATGAATCCAGCGGCGGCGGATTATTCGCTGACGCGGAATTATGTGGAGTGGCTGGCGGTGCTGCCGTGGTCGAAGGGTTCGTCTGAGGGCGTGGACATTAAGAAGGCCAAGGAGTTTCTGGACGAAGACCATTACGGACTGAAAAAGGTGAAGGACCGGATCCTGGATTACCTGAGTGTGCGGCGGTTGAAGCCGGATATGAAGGGGCCAATTCTTTGCTTTGTGGGGCCTCCGGGCGTGGGTAAGACTTCGCTGGGGCGGTCGATTGCGCGGGCGCTGGGGAGGAAATTCTCGAGGATTTCGCTGGGCGGCATGCATGATGAGGCGGAGATTCGCGGGCATCGGCGAACGTACATTGGAGCTCTGCCGGGGCAGATTATTCAGCACCTGAAGAGGGTCGAGGTGAATGATCCGGTGTTCATGCTGGATGAAATCGACAAGCTGGGCAGGGACTTCCGGGGTGATCCTGCGAGCGCGCTGCTGGAGACGCTGGATCCGGAGCAGAACAATACGTTTCGCGATAACTATCTGGATCAGCCGTTTGACCTGAGCAAGGTGCTGTTTATCTGCACGGCGAACCAGCTGGATACGATTCCGGCGCCGCTGCTTGATCGCATGGAGATTATCGAGCTGACCGGCTATACGGAGGAAGAGAAGGTCAACATTGCGGAGAGGTACCTGGTCCCACGGCAGATCAAGGAGAACGGGATTTCGACTGAGTTGATTGAGTTTCCGACTGAGACGGTTGGGCTGATTGCGCGGCACTACACGCGCGAGGCCGGAGTGCGACGTCTGGAGCAGTTGATTGGGACGGTGTGCCGGAAGACGGCTCGGCAGGTTGCTGAAGGACGCACGGAGAAGCTGGTCGTGACGCCGGAGGTGGTGCATGAGTTCCTGGGCGGCATCAAGGTTCGCGTGGATACGGAGATTGCGGAGCGGACCAAGCGGGCGGGCGTTGCAGTGGGTCTGGCGTGGACTCCGGCGGGCGGCGACGTGCTGTTTATCGAGGCGAACAAGATGAAGGGCAAGGGCGGATTCACGATGACCGGACAGATCGGCGACGTGATGAAGGAGTCGATGCAGGCGGCGCTGACGTGGGTGCGATCGAATGCTCTCTCGCTGGGGCTGGACGACGATGTGTTGAAAGACATCGATCTGCATATCCACGTGCCGGCGGGAGCGATCCCGAAGGACGGGCCGAGTGCGGGCGTGACGATGGCGACGGCGCTGGTGAGCTTGCTGCTGGATCGACCGATTCATCCTCTGCTGGCGATGACGGGAGAGATTACGCTGAGCGGGAATGTGCTGCCTGTGGGTGGCATCAAGGAGAAGTTCCTTGCGGCCAAACGGGCAGGGGTTCGCGATGTAATTTTGCCGATCGATGTGAAGGCGAACGTCGAAGAGGACCTGTCGGCGGAGCAGATTGAAGGCGTGACGATTCACTATGCGTCGCGGATTGAGGATGTGCTGAGCGTTGCGCTGCCGAAGTCCGTGGGGGAAGTGGTGAAGGACGATGAGGTCCGCGAAGAGGTGCTGGCGGCGGTGGAGTAAGCTGAGCCACCCTTCGGGCTACAGGCGCGGTATGCTCGGAGGGTGGACACGCTGGTGGATGGGAAGGAACGGCTGCTGCTGATTGACACGTGCGGGGAGACTGCGGGTGTGGCTCTGAGTCTTGGGCGGCAGGTGGTTGCGACGGAAGACCTGGTGCGAGGAAGCGCTTCTGCCGAGATTGTTTCGGCGGTGCGGAGGCTGCTGGCGGAGGTGGGCTGGCGGCTTGCGGAACTGGATGCAGTCGGGGTGGTGAGCGGGCCGGGATCGTTTACGGGGATGCGGGCGGGACTGGCTGCGGCAAAGGGGTTGTGTGAGGCTGCGGGACTGCCAATGGCTGCGGCGTCTCGGCTGGAAGTGCTGGCGGATGCGGGTGCGCTGGCTGCGGCTTCTCTGGAGGATGGGCTGGTGGCGCTGGATGCCGGGCGCGGCGAATTGTATGTGCGCGAGGTGCGAGGCTCGCGCGAGTGGTTGTGTTCGAGAGATGAGTTTGAAGGCATGGCTGATGGCAGGCTTGTGGTTGTGGCCGAGGAGCGCGTAGCCGAGCGGTTGGCGGGGTGTCAGATCGTGCTGCGGTCATTGCATGTTCGTGATGCGCTGGCTGTTGTGATGCGGCGGCGGCTGGCTGGCGGAGATGATGTTTCGCTGGTGGATGCGAACTATGTTCGCGAAGAGAGTGATATTTATCGCAAGGCTGCGGACCTGGCCAAGAGTTCGCGTGCAGGGGCGTGATGAGGGCGGCGGACTGGATTGTTCGGCGGGCGTTGCCGACGGATCTTGCGTCGATTGTTGCGATCGAGAGAGAGTGTGCTGAGGCTCCGCACTGGAGCGAGGCCGTGTGGTTGGCGGTGCTCGCCGAAGAGGAGGGGAGTGAGCCGGCGCGGGAGAGTTTTGTCTCGGAGGGTAGCGATGGAGTTGTAGGGTTTGCAGTGGTGAGTTGCTCATGCGGAGTGGCGGAGTTGGAGAGCGTTGCGGTTGTGGAGAGAGTGCGAAGGAAGGGCGTGGGCAGAGCTCTTTGCGGCGCTGCGATGGAATGGGCGCAGAGGCGTGCGGCGGAGATGATCGAGCTTGAGGTTCGAGCGTCGAGCATGGGGGCGCTGGCGCTGTATTGCTCGCTCGGGTTCAGAGAGACGGGAGTACGGAGGGGATATTATCGCGATCCGGTGGAGGATGCGGTATTGATGTCTGCGTCGCTGCGGGGATAGGCGCTGAGGGTACGCACTCGAAATGGCTTGCAGGGACGAGAGAGCTACGAAGGTATAATCGTGGCCTATGGTTCGGGATGGTCTTTACTACGGTATTTCGCTGCTGGTCGTGGCAGTTATTGTCTGGCTTGGCACGCAATGGGTGAGCCTGACGGCGATTCCAGTGCTGCTTGCAGGATTTTTTCTCTGGTTTTTCCGAGATCCGGAACGTGAGATACCGAGTGGGCGGGGGATCATCGTGTCTCCGGGGGACGGCAAGGTGGAAGAGGCCGAGTGGATCGAGACGACAGCGGGCAGCCGTTTTCGTGTGAGCATCTTCCTGAGCGTATTTGATGTCCATGTGAACCGCATTCCAATGAGTGGGAACGTAACGCTGATGGAGTATCGCGAAGGGCAGTTTCTAAATGCGATGAATTCCGAGTCAGCGGTGCTGAATGAGCAGACACTCATCGTGATCGACGACGGGACGCATAGCGTGAGCTTCAAGCAAATTGCGGGATTGCTGGCGCGACGCATCGTATGCGACGTGCAGACGGGGGACACGGTGGAGCGAGGACAGCGGATGGGAATGATCAAGTTTGGGTCGCGCGTGGATGTCTTGATGCCTGCGGATGTGGAGTTGCGAGTGAAGCCCGGTGATCGCGTGAAGGGCGGGAGTTCTGTGCTGGGTGTATTGCCAGGTTATGCCGAGGACGTTTCGAGCAAGTCCTCCAATGGACGGAGCTGATGGCTCAGGCAGAGGCCGAAATTCAACGACGACCGGCGCGGCGGGGAATGTATATCGTCCCGTCACTCTTTACCTCAGGCAGTATTGCGCTGGGGTACTACATCATCATGCAGAGCATTCGGGGATCGGTGATGACGAACCCGGCGATTTCGTCGGCTGCGTTTGATCATGCGGCAGTGGCGATTGCGTTTGCGATTGTGTTTGATGGCCTTGATGGCCGCATCGCACGGATGACGAATACGTCGACTGCGTTCGGCAGGGAACTGGATTCGCTGGCGGATGTAATTACGTTTGGGGTGGCGCCGAGCCTGTTGGCTTACCTGTGGGGAGTTCGACAGCTTCCACCGTCGATCCATCCGGAGATCGAGGCACGCGTCATGCACTTTGGCGTGGTGATATGTTTTCTGTTCCTGATCTGCGGAGCGTGCCGGTTGGCGCGGTTTAATATCAGCGTGAATCCGCAGCCACGGAATCCTGGGCGACCGGGCCGGAAATACTTTGTGGGCATGCCGATTCCAGCTGGCGCGGGCGTACTGGCGGCTGTGATCCATTTTGAAGGAGGATCACCGATCCATAACCTGTGGCTGTCGCTTGTGTGGCTGGCGCTGGTTGCATTTACAGGTTTTCTGATGGTGAGCAGTTGGCGGTTCTGGAGTGGTAAAGAGATTGATGTGGGGGCACGCAAACCGGGACGGCTGCTGGTTCTGCTGGTTGTGGTGATCGGTGTGATTGCGGAGTGGGACCAGGTAGCGTTGCTGGTGATCGCTCTGGGATATCTGGTTTCGGGTGTGGCGGCGCGGCTGGCGTATTCGTGGAAGCGGCGGATGAGAACAGCATAACGGTCCGACACCGTAGCGGACATTCAAACCAGAGCGAAGCGTAACGGAATAGGCAGAGGATCGAGATGGCTGGAAGAAAATTGCGCAGCGCGGTGGTTGGAGCGGGGACGCTGCTCGGCAAGGAGCTTGCGGAAGAGCTGAATCGAGCGAAAAACGTGGTGTGGGATTTGACGCTTTTGGATGCCGCGGAGGTGGTCGGCCAGATCACTGCGGCAGGGGATGAGGCATTGGTGATTCAGCCTATCTCGGCGGATTCGTTCGCGGGTATCGATGTGGCTTTCTTTGCGGGCGACGAGGTTACGACTGCTTCGTTCTGGAAGGCGGCGCATGCGGCTGGAGCAAGCATAGTGGACTTGACGGGCGCGCTTGAGGGGCTGCCGCAGGTGTTGGTCCGGGCACCGTCGATCAAGAACAACGCGGCGCCGGATCTAACTACGGTTGCGGTGGTGTCTGCGCATCCTGCGGCTGTGATGCTCGCGCTGGTTTATGCGCGGCTGCGGCCTCTTGGGTTGACACGAATGGCAGCCACCGTGCTGCAGCCAGCGTCGGAGTGCGGGAGCGCGGGCGTGGAGGAGATTCACCAGCAGGCGGTTGGGTTGTTGACGTTTAAGCCGCTGAAGAAGGACATCTACGACACGCAGGTAGCGTTCAATGTGGTGGCATCGCTGGGCGATGCGGCGAGAGTCAGCCTGGAGACAGTGAGGGCCAAGATCTGTCAGCATTTTGAGGTGCTGTCGGGTGATGCGGCGGCCGATACGATGGCACTGCAACTCATTCAGGCGCCGGTCTTCCATGGCTTTACGGCCTCAGTATTTTTGGAGTTTATGTCGGGGGTAGAGGAGAGTGCTATGCGCGATGCACTCGATGGCGGTGTGTTGGAACTTCTGGATGAGCCGTCGGCCAGCAATGAGAGTGTCGCGGGCAGGGACGAAATTTTGTTGAGCATGACAACGACGAAGGCGAAAGAGGGAAGCGCCTTCTGGGTGTGGATGGCCGCAGATAACCTGCGACTCGCGGCAACAAATGCGGTGGCGTGCGCGATGGAGTTGGAGGATTTGCGACCGACGAGCGGTGTGAATTAGTTTCAACGTGCGTTGGCGGCTCAGGGTAGGGTAAACTTACCAAGCGCCGGGATGGCGGAACTGGCAGACGCAGCGGACTCAAAATCCGCCGAGGGCAACCTCGTGGGGGTTCGACCCCCCCTCCCGGCACCAATAGAATCAATGATTTACCAAATCAACGCATCTTCGGATGCGTTTTTCTGTGCCCAAACTGTGCCCAAAGTCGGAAAAGCTGCTCGCGTATGGACAATTTAGTGGTGGAAGGATGCAGAACTCGGTAGGATTCCAGATGATAAGACTCTCATTCATTTTTGTGTCCCGCAGCCCCGAGGATAGACGTGAGCGGCTGCGCGGCGGAAGAGGAGTGCGTCCTCCCATGAGTGAGGGCAATATACGACTGGCAGCACCAAGAAAGGTGGAAGCAAGTTGAAAGAACAAGTGGTCTGGGGCATTCACGCCGGTAGAACAGGAGACGCCGACTCTCTTTTCCTGAAGAACAATGTTGTAGCGATTGGCTGGCACGAAATGGGCGATCTTTCAAAAATTGCCTGCAATCGTGAAGCCTACAAGACCCGTGTGACAAACATGTTTTCGAATGCGAAACCGGGTGCCATTCCTGGTATGGCGGGGCAACTGTTCCGGTTCGTGTGCGAAATGAAACTTGGTGATCTCGTCCTCTACCCGTCGAAATTCGACCGCGAAGTTCACTTCGGACGGATCGAAGGTGAGTATTTCTACGATCCTCAGGGTTCTCCGTCCTATCCCAACAGGCGAGCCGTTAAATGGCTTAAGAGCGTTCCCCGCACTAAATTCACACAGGGTGCTCTGTATGAACTCGGGGCGGCCATGAGCCTCTTTCAAGTCAAGAATTATCCTGAAGAATATCGTGCAATCCTCTCAGGTAGTTCTGTGGCAGAACCAGTGGATGAAGACGAGACCGTAGCTGTAATTGCAGAAGAAATCGAGGAAAGTACGCGAGACTTCATATTGAAAACTCTGGCGCAGGAGGTCAAGGGACATCCGTTTTCGCACTTCGTCGCAAATCTTTTGAGAACTATGGGCTATCGCACCCGTGTGTCGCCGGAAGGCCCAGATGGCGGGATCGACATTATTGCCCATAAGGACGAACTTGGATTCGAACCTCCGATCATCAAAGTGCAGGCCAAGAGTGGCGACAAGGGAAACGTGGGTGAGCCCGTCGTCTCGGCGCTCTATGGAAAAGTTGCTCAAAGCGAGTTTGGCATGGTCGTAAC
>DATCDL010000056.1:0-33270 GCA_036510715.1 Acidobacteriaceae bacterium | reverse complement strand
TTGTCTGTTTCCCATTGATGATAACCGGGTTCGCCTGATTATCGTGTCCGTGTTGGGTGACGGTTTGTCGAGTTGTGGGGCGAGGATCATGAGGCGCGGGGGCTGGGCAGTGCACGGGCATCGGCAAGGTCAATGTGGGACACTTCTTCCGAGATAATTCGGACAATGCCTGATGATCGGTGTAAAGCACAGACACAACCGAATAGGCGAACAGAACTATCCACGCGAATAACGACGCGGCGATAGTAGCGGCAGGCGACTTCCAAGACCGCAGACCGTTGTTGAAGGCTTGGATGTCGCGCCCTTCGGTGGACCAGGTCAACAGTGCGGAACCGACAAATGCAAGGACTGTCGCACCAATGCCCAGCCAGATTACGGAAATCCACGTGCTGCTCCCCCTTTGCAAAGCAACGTGCCAAGAGCGATGAAGCGTGTCTTTGATAAAGGGCCACATAGTCAAGCTATGCTACCGTGCGTTAGTTCCGCTTGGCTAATTTCCCAATTGCTGACCTTGCCACTTCTGCTCCGGGAGGAACACCGCCAAGCAGCGGGGGCATTTCATTGAGTCGAAGACTAGGCGCTCGATTTTGAATGGTGGAATCGGGTCACGACCATCCGTGCAAGGCGTATCCAGGTCTTTGACTATGATGTGGTTCGGCGTTTCAAACCTGCCTAAGGTTTTGGAATGTCAGATCCGCACGCGCCAATATCACCAGTCTGCCAGCCAGGCGAATTGACTGCAAGGTTCGCCGTAAAAATGGGCGGACCGACGAAGGCGGGCGAATCGTCTGTAGCCTGACTGTTGGCAATGTCAATTCCCAGTAGAACGAAGTTCTTCGCGACACCCATTAGATATTCTGGCGGACCGAACACACCAGCAGCTAGCGATAGCCTTTGATATCTCTGTTGCTGCTCGGCGGTCAGCGATGCACGCGACATATTCGTTCCTAGGTACACGTTGCAAGATCCATACTTGATGAATTTGTACCCGTCTGGAACCGGATTCTCAACTTGATAGGGCGGATACGGAACTATACCTAATCCCATCTTGGAAAACCGTGCAGATACCAACGCGGCACTCCCGGTCGGGGTAAGCCCGAACACGTGCAACTGTGGTAGGTCAGCTTCCGGTGTTTCCAGATTTACGGTCCCCGCGCTAACCTGGTCCATGAAAGAAGCCTGCCACTCTGCGGCTTTTTTCAGCCACGCTGCCACATCCAAAGGAACCGAAGATTGGAACAAGCGATTGGCATTATCCAGTGCGTTCCACACAGGTCGTTGATCCGACCGCCTAATGATGACTGATAGCCCTTCAACCCCCAGCATTACTTGCGGGCTTGGACGGCGGAGTTTGCAGGTGTCGGGACCAACACTAAGTTTATCCGTTCCTCCAATAGTGCTGTGCACGGATATCTCTCGTGAGTCTGCGGCTATCCCCATTCCTGCGTCTTGCCAAGAGAGAATTATGCAAGTCCCGTGCGAGTAATCGAAGCTCTGCGCAGAAACTTCAAGCGCTGTCGTGGCAAAGCAACCGAATAAAAACAACGCGCCGATGGATGGATTGAGCCTTATCACTGACCGATGATAATCGAGTATTTGACGCCTACGAAATCAAAATCGATTTGGAGCATCTGTTTGCCGTTGCCGTTGCGCTCTTTCTGCGCTCCGTTTGACCAACTCAAAGCGCACTTGACCGACTTCCTCAGAGCCTACAACTTCGCCCGAAGACTCAAGCCCTCAAGGGACTTCCGCCCTACGAATACCTCTGTAAACTCTGGACGCAAACACCAGACAGATTTACTCTCAACCAATCCATCAAATGCCGGGACTAAACACCTAGTTACCAGGAGGGTCCAAAAACCTTAGGCGCACTTGCCGTCCAGTTGTTCCACAGACCCCTTATACGCAGAGAGAAGGCCGGTATATCCGACCAGATTTGAATTTTTTACCCACCCATATCGGCTCATTGCTGTAGCGGTACTCAGATTTTTCGATCCCTCCGCTGCCCCAATCTTGCCAGATTTGATACCGATATTGAAGTCCATGTTCTACACAGCTATTAGGGACAATGACGTCGTCCCAGGCATCCAGGCATACCTCATACGCTACTTCGGCTGAAGGCGCTTTGCGTGGTTCGTAAGCACCAGCGTATCGCTGATTGTAGACCTCAACTCCGTCAATCGAACCGCACCTTTCTTCGACGATGAAATAGTGATTATCAGCGTCGTACTGCCATTTGCTCAGCGACGCGGCTGCCACATCCGGCTCAGCACAAAAAAACACCTGGGCCTGTTCAATCGTGACCGGCAACGGAAAAACATCACGCGTCCGGACGATCTCGTAGTGCGAACGCTTGTCCTTGCCGCAGAAACGTCTTTTCCCATAGCGAATGACATCTCCAAGGCTCACTTTGAGCGAAAAGGCGCCATGCCCTGTATCCTGGCCCCACCTCAATTTGGGGAATTCTCCCGGTTTCCAAGCCACAACCTGGGCCAACCCACAATCGCCGGGATGCTCTCCGTACTCATACAATAATTCGATCTTTTTCATAGATGGTCGCCTGTTTCGAGTACGGAACTGCAAACGCATGGAAGAGTCACCAACGACTGGTCGCTACGAATAAAGATATCCGATTTTGGGATAACCGATGATGGGATTTTACAAAGGGACGTCCACTTGAGGCTGCGCCCTGAATCCCACTGCCTATCAAAGAGCCTATGCTGCGTTCCGTCTACGGTTGAGGGAAGCACGGCAACAAGCCGGCCTGACTCAAGCCGATGTGGCAAAGGCTCTGGATCGTCCGCAATCCTTCGTCTCGAAGTGTGAATCCGGAGAGCGCCGCGTCGATTATGTCGAGCTAAAAGGGTTCGCACGACTGTACAAAGTTCCTATCAGTTTCTTCGAATGACACTTTTGGGTGAATCGAGCCAAAGCCACGCACGACCGGGACGCTACCTCGACCCATCGAAGACCGAGCATGTCGCCCCATGAGCCATTATCCAGCCATCAGGGGATGAGGGCCGGATGATGGGCCGCACGCTAGCCTTGCGCCAGCGCATGAAGCCCCTTTGCCTTCCGCAGCACTTCATCGGCTTCCGTCTCGGTATGCCATCTTTCATGACTGAGAGACCCTACTTCGCAACTATGCGCACCACCGTCACACTTCGACTGTTCGGCGGTCTCGCGGTTACAGTAGCGGTACACTCGTCAGCTTTTGCCAACCCCGACAAACTAGGTTAAATACTGCTCGCTCAACTATTTAGGACTCCGTTCAACTTTGGACACATATTGTCTAATATCATAGACTTAGAGTGTTGAGACCCGACTCATAATCCCTTGGTTGGGGGTTCAAATCCCTCCGGGCCCACCAACTTCTACCAAAGCTGAACCACACCTCGCGCTATGCGATTGGGCTGCCAGCGTGCGATTCTGTTTCGTGCAGATTTGCGGATTCGGAGCGTAGGTGAGGACGAGCATTCGGGACGAGGTGCGGCGGAAGGCTGCGGTGTATGTGGCGTTCGCGGTGACGGGTGTGGCACTTACAATTCCGGGGGCAATCCTGCCGCTGCTGTTGCGGCGCTGGTCGATGAGCGACGCGCGCGGAGGTGTCCTGCTGTTCTGCTTTTACGCGGTGGGATCGTTTGGGTCGTACATTGCTCGCGGGCGGATGAACCGGTCGGTGGCTAGAGGAGCGATGGTGACGGTGGCCGGCGCTCTGTGTCTGGGTTGGGCCGGGCCATGGAGCGCCTACGGTGCGATTGCGGTGTACGGGCTCGGGTTGTCGCTAACGATGACGTCGATCAGCTTGCTGCTGTCGCAACGCTTCCCTGCCGAGCGGCGGTTGGAGTTGACGCGGCTGAACCTGATCTGGGCGATTGGAGCGGCGCTGGGGCCGTGGGTGGCTCTGCGGTCCACTCGCATGGGTGTGGTGAGCCAGGAGGAGGCGATTGCGCACGCGCAGGCTGTGTTGGTCGGGGTGGCGATATTTTTTGTGATCGCTGCGGCCTGGGCGATGTGGGTCGAGACGAGTCCGGCAAGTGCTGGGACGGAGAGCAGCAGCGCTCCTCGCACATTTCAGAATCCAGACAAGGTTGCGTTGCGGCAACGAGCGAGCGGGAAGGTCCCCTGGGCGTTGCTGGTCTTGATCTTTGGGGCAACGGGAGTAGATGCGGCTGCAGGCGGTTGGTTGACGTCCTATGCGCAGAGAGCGGGCGATTCGCTGGGAATCACGATTGGGGCGGCCACGTTTCTGTGGGTGGGTTCGCTGCTGAGCAGGGTGGTGCACTCGACGAAATGGGCGGCGAGGCTGCCGGAGCGGAGGGTGCTGGGGACGAGTTTTGTGGCGATGAGCGCAGCATTGGCACTGTTGGTGGCGTGGCCACAGGGGATTGTGACGATGGCGGCAGCGGCGGTATTGGGGCTGGCAGCAGGGCCCGTGTATCCGCTGGTGATCGCGGCGGCGCTGCGGCACAAGGAGAATTCAACAGTGTTTGCGATTGCGGGTGTGGGGGCGTCGGTGCTTCCGCTGCTGACGGGAGCCGTATCGACGTGGCAGCACTCGCTGCGCGCGGGGCTGGGGATTCCCCTCGCAGCAGCGGTGGTCATGATGGTGGTGGTGGCTGTCTCGCAGAACGCACTGAGGGGCAAAGGCGAGGCTGGGACGGAAGCTCTCATCGGTTAGGCTGCGCCGATTACGGGTTGTACTCGAGTTCGTGCGGGGCAGGCCAGGTCATGGTCTTGTCCGCGCGGTTTACATACATGAAGACCTTGTGGCCGCTAATGGAATCACCCTTGCCGCCTGGTGGTTGCTTGGCGCTGTAATCCGATCCGTTGACGCGGACGGCGACGATGATGCCAGTGCCGAAGTTGCCCGAGCCATCAGTCTTCGAAATGTCGACGTGGTGCGAGGTGATGGGAGCATGGACGGGGCTGTCCACCGTCCAGTCTTCAGTGAAACGGGCGAGCGGGTAGTCGCTGTATTTGGCGGGATGCTGCTGCCACTCGGGATCGTCGTAGTAAATTGCGTAGGCCTTGGAGTAGTCCTTAACTTCGAGAGCGTCAAAGAAGTTGTTGACGCGGTGCTCATAACCGAGGTTACTGAAGAGCCAGCCGTGGCCCATGACGTAGCCGGCGAACGTGACGATGCCGAGAAGAACAAGCGTGATCAGGAGTCCGATGATGACGTTGCGGCGTTGATTGTCGCGGGTGGGGTCATAGGCGGGTGCGTTCATCATGTCCATCGGCAAACTCATCGGCGGCTTCCTCGTGCTTCGGTTTCGTACTCGCGTTTCGTACTCTGCATATTAGACACCGAAGAGTGCCGGATGTGAGATGCCAGGCGGCTATCTGGCGCGCGGCGTGCCCGGTTCGATACGGGGGAAGGCGTTGGGCAGGTGCTCAAATTCGGTGCCATGGGGGAGGAGATAGACGGAAAGGATGTCGAAGCGCAGGGAAACGGCCGCACGGTTGGGCTCGGGGAGCTGGCGAAGGTAGGCCGAGGCCATCTTGCGTAGGATCTTCTGCTTGTGGGTGTCGACGGCGGATTCGGCAGAGGCGAGGTCGTGGGCGGTGCGGGTCTTGATCTCGAAGATCACCAGGGTAGAACCGTCCCACGCGACGAGGTCGAGGTCGCCGGGAATCCGCGAAGAGCGCCAGCGGCGGGCCACAACCGTGTAGCCGAGCGCGCGGAGGTGGAAGAACGCGGCGTCCTCCCCGCGCTCGCCCGTGAGCAGATGCTCGGGGAGGGCAGATTTTCGGTCGGCGAACGAGCGCAGGGCCGTGTAGGCGCTGGATTCGAGCGAAAGCGCGAGCTGATGCAGGCCCATGGGGAGAGCATAGACCTCCCGGGACAACATCTCCACAGGGAGCGCGATATACTTGGTTGTGCACACCGAGCACAACCAAAACCAACAATCAGAGAGGTCGAGGCTATGTCAGCAAAGTACATCTTTGTGACCGGCGGAGTTGTGTCGAGTTTAGGTAAGGGGTTGGCAGCAGCGTCGATTGGCTGTCTGCTGGAGGCGCGCGGGCTACGCGTCAACCTGATGAAGTTCGATCCGTACCTGAATGTCGACCCGGGTACGATGAGCCCGTTTCAGCATGGCGAGGTCTTTGTGACCGACGATGGCGCTGAGACCGATCTGGACCTTGGGCACTATGAGCGGTTTACCCATGCGAAGTTGTCGCGCGATAACAACCTGACGACGGGCCGGATCTACGAGCAGATTATTACCAAGGAACGGCGCGGAGATTATCTCGGGAAGACGGTGCAGGTGATTCCGCACGTCACCAACGAGATCAAGAACGCGATGCGCAAGGTAGGGGCGGACTGCGATGTCGCCATCGTCGAAATTGGTGGAACGGTGGGCGATATCGAGTCACTTCCCTTCCTCGAGGCGATTCGCCAGATGCGCCAGGAGATGGGGCGCGACAACACCTGCTTTGTACACGTGACGCTGATTCCGTGGATTGCGGCGGCGCAGGAACTGAAGACCAAGCCGACGCAGCACTCCGTAAAAGAGATGCTGTCGATCGGTATCCAACCGGACATTCTGCTGTGTCGTGCGGACCGGGCTGTTCCGCGAGAGATGCGGCAGAAGATTGCGGCGTTCTGCAACGTGGAAGAGGCGGCGGCGGTGGTGGCGCGCGATGTGCCCTCGATCTATGAAGTGCCGCTGAATTTCTATAAAGAGGGCGTCGACGCACTGGCGATGAAGTATCTGCGGCTGGAGACGAAGGAGCCGGACATGTCCAAGTGGGAGGACATCGTGCGCCGCGCCTATAACCCTGTCGACGAAGTGGAGATCGGCATCGTCGGGAAGTATGTGGAGTATGAGGACAGCTACAAGTCGCTAAAGGAGGCGCTGGTACACGGGGCGCTGGATTCGAACCTGAAGATGAAGGTGACGTGGGTTGAGGCTGAAGGGCTCGAGGTCGAGGGCTACGAGTCGCAGCTGGCGGGATTTGATGGAATTCTGGTGCCCGGAGGGTTTGGCAAGCGCGGCATCGAAGGCATGCTGAATGCGATCAAGTATGCGCGCGAGCAGAAGGTTCCGTACTTCGGAATCTGCCTGGGAATGCAGACGGCTTGCATCGAGTTTGCACGGAATGTCTGCGGGCTGAGCAAAGCGAACTCCGGCGAGTTCGATCCGGCGACGCCGCATCGCATCATCTATAAACTGCGCGAGTTGATTGGCGTGGAGGAAATGGGTGGAACCATGCGGCTGGGCGCATGGGAGTGCGTGATGGAGCCGGACTCGCTGGCGGCAAAGGCGTATGGGAAGACGGCGATCAGTGAACGCCATCGGCACCGGTATGAGTTCAATCGTGAGTATGAAGCAGTTCTTACGGGCGGCGGATTGCGTCTAACAGGAACAACGCCCGATGCGACGTATGTGGAGATTGTCGAGATTCCGGGACATCCGTTCTTTATCGGGTGCCAGTTCCATCCGGAGTTCAAGTCAAAGCCGTTGGAGCCGCATCCGTTGTTCCGGGAGTTTGTGAAGGCGAGCTATGCGAACCGCGGGCTGATCAAGGCAGAAAAGATAGTGCGCGCCGAAGTTGAGGCGTAGGGCTCGACAAGATGCGAGCGACACGTGCTGAGATCGCGGGTACGTTGGCGATGGTGATGGCGACAGCTTGTGCGGCCACCACCATGAATTTGTCAGGGAAGATTCTCCACCAGGATAAACAGGCTCAACCGCGCGCGGGCAGCGCGCGGGCGGTGCTGGTTGAGCTTTTCACGTCGGAGGGGTGCTCCTCCTGCCCACCTGCGGATGAGCTGCTGCGGAAGGTCGATCGCAAGTACACCAAGGATGGTGCGTTGATCATCGGCGTGAGCGAGCATGTGACGTATTGGGACAATGATGGCTGGAAGGATCCGTTTTCTGCAGAGCTGTTTACGAGCCGGCAGAATGACTATGGCAAGCGGTTTGGTCTGGATAGTGTGTATACGCCGCAGATAGTGGTGAATGGCGAGACGCAGTTTGTGGGAAGTGATGGAAGAGCGTTCATGCAGGCGGTCGAGAAGGCACAGTCGGAGAGTGGGGCGACGGTAAGCATTGTCGACACAAGCGTCCAGCGCGGTGCCCTGAGTGCAGTGGTTTCGGTAGTGGGGGAGATTCCGAAGCGCGGTGCGGACGTCTATGGCGTGATCGCCGAGGACGAGACGACGGAACACGTGCTGCGCGGAGAGAATACCGGACGAACGCTGGCACACGCGTCAGTAGCGCGGGTGCTGTTGAAAGTCGGAAAGGTCGCTGCCGCAGGCGAAATCACTGTGCGGCTACCACTTCCGGAGGGTGAGGGTGTGGCATCGGTCTCCCGGCGGCATCTCATTGTGTGGGTGCAGGAACCGAATGCTGGGCGGACGCTGGGAGTGGATACCAAGGCGTTTTGAGCCGAGACGTCCGATGGCCTTGGTGCCAGCGAACCAGCTGAATGTATTCTGGTTGAAAGCAGATTGCGAGAGACGGATGACCATGCAGTACAGCTATGGACGGCAGCGGGGATCAGGAGCATTCTTTGGCGTGGCGCTCGCACTCGTGCTTGGCGCACTGGCGCTGGGAGTGTTCGTGCATCATGCGAGGTCCGGCATAGCAGGCAAATTGGCGGCGATGATTACAGGGCGACCGTTGACGATCGTCTCGGCTCCGGACGTGGTGGAAAAGGTGCAGCGGCTGAGCCGGCTGGAGACGGTGGTGTATTCGCTGGATACGGTGGTCGAGGGCAACGAGTCGAATCCGGTGCTCCCGGACGCGCTGGCCGGCGACAGGCTGCTGATGATCGTGCATGGGCAGACGATTGCCGGGGTGGATATGAGTAAGCTGCAGCCGGAGAGCGTGCAGATCACCGAGGGGTCGCAGGGACGGAAGATCCGGCTGACACTGCCGCCGTCGCAGGTGTTTTTGACGACGATCGATGAGCAGAAGTCGCGGGTGTATGCACGCGATACAGGATTATTTGTGAAGGCTGATCCCAACCTCGAAACACAGGTGCGGCAGAAGGCGCAGAGCCAGTTGCAGTCAGCGGCGTTGAGCGATGGGATTCTGGATGCGGCAACAAAGAATGCGAAAGCGACGGTGACGGCGATGCTTGAGGGATTGGGATTTGAGCATGTCGAGATTCGATAGCTTGGGCGAATTGGGTGGAACTTCGCTCGAGGTGTGGGCGTCCTATGGGTGGAGATGCAGATTTTGACCGAAGTAGCACCGACGTCTACCGGGGAGCCAGCGGGTGAACTGCAGCCGCGGACGAAGTATGTGCGCAAGCCGGCGCTGCCAGCGCTGACGGGCCTGCGATCACTGCTGGCGCTGACGATTTTGCTGTTTCATTTCACGCCGTCCGGGCTGACGTGGAGCCGCTTTCCGTCGATCACGCTGTATCCGCTGATCAATATTGGATACGTGTTCGTCAGCTTTTTCTTTTTGATCTCGGGCTACATCCTCGCGTACAACTATGCTGGTCGGCCGGACCCGATGAACGCCATGGACTTCTGGATGGCCAGGTTCTCGCGGCTGTATCCGGTCTACCTGCTGACGATGCTGATCTCGATTCCGATGCTGATGACGGAGTGGGTCGTCCGGTCGCGCGGAGATTTCTGGATGGGGGCGATTGCAACGCCGCTGCTCGTGCAGGGCTTCTTCCCTCACCTGGCGACGTTCTGGATGACGGTGACGTGGACGCTGTCGTGCGAGGTGATGCTGTATCTCGCGTTCCCGTGGCTGCTGCGCTTGCCGTGGCCGAAGAGTGCCGGCAAACTACTGGCGCTCGGCCTGTTTTTGTGGGCGGTGGGCCTGATTCCGCATTCGATTTATGTGCTGCATGACCCCGACCACCTTGGCCATGCGGCGAACCGCTACAGCGACGGGCTCTGGATCAACACCCTGAAGTACACGCCTCTGCCGTATGTGTGCACCTTTCTGGCCGGGCTGACGCTGGGGCAACTGCACGAGGCGGCGAAACTGCGTGCGCGCGGCCGTGTGATTGTAGGGCTGCTGGGTTTTGCGGGCGCTTGGTTCGCGGCATATCACATGGCAACGACGCTGCCGTACATCATGATTCATGGCGGGCTGCTGACGCCGTTTTTTGCGGCGATCATCCTGGGGCTGTCGGGTCCAAGCTGGCTGGCACGCATTTTTTCGTGGAGACCCCTGGTGGCCATCGGTGCATCAACGTATGCACTGTACCTGCTGCACTTTAACGTGTTTATCCTGCTGCAGAACAATCATGTTTGGGAGCGCCTCGGGTTGGGGCGGCTCGATCCATGGATCTCCTACGTGTTTGTAGTGCTCCTGGCGCTGGCGGTACGCAAGTGGGTGGAGCATCCGGCACAGGTCGCGATCGGCGCCTGGTGGAAGCGGCGGCGTGCAGCGGAGAGTGCCCGCGCCGGGATTGCGGTAGGCTAGCTCTTTCAAGGAGTGTGCATGCGCGCGTGGATCGTATTGGGTTTGCTGGTGTTCGTGAGTGGTGCGGCTTCAGCGCAACGGCAGCGGCTGATCTATGACGATGACTGCTCGCTGGATGTGGATTGCGTGGCGACGCTGCCGATTTTGCATACGCTCGAAGATCGCCGCGAGATAAAGATTCTGGCGATGGTGGCAGACTCGGCTGACCCGTTATCGGCGCCTGTGATGCGGCTGTTTGCGAAGTACGGGCGACATCCGAAGACCGCAATTGGTGCGAACCAGAGCGATGATCCGACGACAGCGTTGTGCAAGAAGAACACCTGCAACGAGAGTGTTTGGGCAGAGAAACTGGTGGCGCGGTTCGATCCGGGAGATACGCGTGCGAAGTTTCCGGATTGCGTGAACGTGTATCGCCGAGCGCTCGCGAAGCAGCCAAAGCATAGCGTCGATGTCGTGGTGACGGGATTTGCGACGTGTCTAAATCAGCTTCTGGCGAGCCCGGCAGATGAGATCAGCCCACTGACCGGTGCAGAGTTGGTGAAACAGAAGGTGAAGCTGCTATCGGTGATGGGCGGCAGATATCCAGCAGGTACCGAGTGGAATTTCGAGTGTGATGCGCCGGGATTCAATGCGCTGTTTTCAAAGTGGACGCGGCAGGATGGGTATCCTCCGGTGTATCTGAACGGCTTTGCGAATGGCGAGCATGTGCTGGCGGGCGCTCCTGCGACGGCGCTCGAGACAGTGAACCCGACGCGCTATGGATTGCGGCTGGCGGGGACGGATCAGCGGCCGATGTGGGATATGTTGTCCGTGCTGTTTGCCGCGCGGGGACTGGCGTATCGCGGGACGAAGTATTTCACGGTAAGCGCACCGGGAACGGTCGCAGTCGATGCAGCGACGGGCTCGGATACCTGGTCCGCGGGGACGGACTCCTGGCACTACGTGATTACAAATGCGGCGTCAGATGAGACGCTTTCGAAGCTGTTTGATGGGTACACATACACGACGGGATTTTTGGCGAAGGAGTAGCGGCGTCAGGCAGTCACCAGCGAGCCTAGCTTTTCGCCTTCGATGACGCGCAGGATGTTGCCGCGCTCGCGCATGGAGAAGATGATCATGGGCAGGCTGTTGTCCTTGCAGAGCGAGACTGCGGTCGTGTCCATGACCTGCAGGCCGAGTTGGAGGATCTCCATGTAGGTGATCTGTTCGAACTTCGTTGCCTCGGAGTCCTTTTTGGGGTCGGCGCTGTAGATGCCATCGACGCTGGTGGCCTTGAGAAGGACTTCCGCGCCAATCTCCATGGCGCGGAGGCTGGCGGCAGTGTCGGTGGAGAAGTAGGGGTTGCCGGTGCCAGCGGCGAAGATCACGACGCGACCCTTTTCGAGGTGGCGGACGGCGCGGCGGCGGATGTACGGCTCGGCGACCTGGTGCATCTGGATGGCGGACATGACGCGGACGGCAATACCGGTCTTCTCGATGGCGTCTTGAAGAGCGATCGCATTGATCACTGTCGAAAGCATGCCCATGTGGTCGGCGGCTACGCGATCCATGTGGATGGCCTGCTCGGCCACGCCGCGGAAGAAGTTTCCGCCACCGACGACGATGCCGATCTGGCAGCCCGAACGGGCGGCCTCTGCGATTTCGTGTGCCACTGCATTGACGAAGACCGCGTCGACACCGAAGCCACGGCCTGCGGCCAGAGCTTCTCCGGATAGCTTGAGGAGCACGCGTTTGTACATGATGCGATAAGTGTACAGGGGAGAGGAAGACATTAGGGAGGGCAGTTGGCAGCGAATGCGGTCGCGGCCTGGCTAAATGCGGAGATGTCCGCCCCAGATGCAGAAAGCGCCGTCATCAGGAGAGAGGACGGCGCTTGTGTGATGAGCTTGCGTTAGGCCTTACTTGCCTTTCAGCATGGCCATGACGGGGTCAGGGAGCTGCTGGTCGGCGTTCTTCAGGAGAAGTGCGACATCCCACATCTGGTCGGTAGTAAGGACGTGCTCGAAGGAGGGCATGCCAGTGAGACGGATGCCGTTCTTGATCTTCCAGTAGGTCTCGCCGGGCGCATCGTCACTGACGCCAACAACGTTGCCGCGGGGATGCTTCGTCCAAAGTTGTGGGGCGTTCGGATACATGTTCTTCGCGAACGGAACGCTCTCGCCCGGGACCCCGTGGCAACCAGCGCACTGCAGCTTATAGGCCATCGCTCCAGTCTCGTAGACGTCTTCGCTGATACCGAAGGGGGGATTTTCCATCTGGCGGTCAATGCGAGCCTTGAGGGGAACCTTGACAATCTGTGCTTCAAAGGGAAAGGGCTTGTCGGCGGTGGCTACAGGGGGGTTGCCAAACTTGAGATAGAGGCACGCACCGACGAAGATCACCACGAAGGCGAAGACAAATCCAAGGATGAACTTCAGAAAGCCGCCGGAGCTCGCGCTCGACCTTTTCGTTGCCATTGTTCTCTCCCTCTCGAATTGCTATCAGGTAGTGTAAGCGGAACGGAGAGACAATTGGCAATGAATGAACAGTTTGTAACACTTCAGAGCTGGTGGACTGGTTTGCTTCACAAGCGCGATCCCAAGATGCAGGCGAGAAGCTATAGGGTTCCCACCGAGTCATTATCGAGTTATGCCAACTAGCCGACTATCGGCTAGCATGTAGAACGAGCCACGGATAGTGTGCTATTCTAGGACCATCGGTTGGGTTGCCTCAACTCTAAATCGATGAATGCCCTGCACGATCGAGCGAGCTTAATTGCTCCTTAGCCACGAATCACCCAAGAGTGTGAGTGGGATGTTTTGCTTTTTGAGTGTGGCGTAGCGTGGCGAGGTCTTCCCCTCTGCCAGTCCAAGAAAAAACCTAGAAGTTGTCAGGAGCCGGCAGCAGTGCGCCGTGCTCAAAACAACTCGGTGAAAAACAAGCGAGCGAGCCAGATTGCGATAACAAACCGGCCCACTCGAATACATTCACGTTCCAGGTGACAAATCCCGAGTTATAAGGCTATCGTGAAAATCTTAATCCATACTCTTCTGATGCTGCCCTTGGCTGTGGCGTTGCCCGCTTGCGCCACGGTGCTGGTCAGCAGCCCGTCGAACGGCGCGTCCGTCAGTTCGAATGTGCAATTCATCGCAACCGCTAACACAACCACCTGTTCCAAGGGTGTCGCCAGCATGGGCATCTATGTCGACAACAAAATTGAGTATGTCGTAAACGGTATTAATCTCAACACGACCCTCTCCATGGCACCGGGCTCGCATCAGGTGGCCATACAAGAGTGGGATCTCTGCGGTGGTGCAACCTCCACCCCGCTATCACTCACGGTCAATACGACGGATGTGGTCGCGGTCAGTTTACCGCTGGCTGGCAGCATCGTCAGCTCGCCTGTTCCGTATGTGGCTACAGCGAATGTGACGTGCTCCAAGGGCGTCGCCGCGATGGGTGTCTATGTGAACAATCAGCTGGCATACAAGGTGGCAGGGGCAAGTTTGAATGCTCCGTTGACCTTGAGTCCTGGAAGCCAGAACACGGTCGTGCAGGAGTGGGACAACTGCGGCGGTAGCTCGACCAAAGCTGTGACCGTTACAGTCGGTGGATCCAATGCCAAAACCATCTCCAACCTGCAAGCGCTCAGTGGATGGAATCAGTGGGGAGAGCTGGCGCCGGCTTACGGCATCTGCAATTCTCCCTGCAATGGCCAGGTGAGCTGGTCGATGGCCCAGCACAACAGCGCTGTATCGCTGAGCGGAAATTCAACCCAGTTCAATCTGGGCGGAACAACTCCGTACTCCGACGCTTTGTGGTCCAACCCCGTTCTTGGCCAGGGAAACTTGCAGGGCCTGAATGATCCGAGTCATCTGGTGCTTCCAACCCTGCATAACTTTACCCTGGACACCTACGTGTACGTGACGAATCTCGCGGTCACACAGGACCTCGAGTTCGACATCAATTGGTATATGAATGGCGTCGGGATGGAGTGGGGCACACAGTGCGACCATCTGGCCGACGGAGCCTGGGACATCTGGGATAACGTCAATGCCAAATGGTTCTCCTCTGGTGTTCCGTGCGTCCTGAACAACGCCGCATGGAACCATGTGGTCGTTCAAGTCCAGCGCGAACCGAACAATGATCTTCTGTATCAGACGATCACAGTGAATGGCGTGGTCAACAACATTAACCAGACAGTCGCTCCGTTCCCGGTTCCATCGGGCTGGTATGGCATGACAGTCAACTACCAGATGGACGGCAATAGTAAGCAGAGCGCGTACACGACCTACCTGGACAAGGCAAACCTCACCTACTGGTAGACCGCGGCGTCAGTCCGCACGCTGGCTTACGGCCGGGCTGCACCCTGCCACAAACACAGAGAGACGCGATCGGACGGGCATTTTGCCTATCCGATCGCGTTTTATTTGCAGACAGGATCGAGTCCAGCAGCTACTGGTGGAGAAGGCAGATTGATGGCGGCAAACAAATGGAACTTTGAGAGGGTTTCGGGCGTACGATATCTTGCAAAGCTGCGCGCTGGCGCTGACCAGGTGTTGCGAAAGGATGCAAGAACTTATGCAGAGCAGGATTGTTGGAACGACGATGCCGGTCTTGGAGGCGTTGCTGCAGCCGGGTGAGAGCCTGATCTCAGAGGCAGGCGAACTGAGTTGGATGACCCAGACCGTCGCCATGACGACACACACCCAGATGGCTGGCGGCGGCGGTTTCTTTGGCGCCATCAAGCGCGTAGCCGGCGGCGGAACGCTCTTCATGACGGAATACACCGCGCAGGGATACCAGGGCGAAGTGGCCTTCGCGGCGAAGATTCCCGGGCAGATTCTGCCCATGGAGATTGGGCCCCGACATGAGATTCTGATCCACCGGCATGGATTTCTGTGCGCGACGCCGCAGATTCAGCTGGGGGTCGGATTTCAGCAATCGCTGGGCGCGGGGATCTTCGGCGGCGACGGATTTCTGCTGCAGAAGGTGACGGGTGTCGGCACGGTCTGGCTGGAGTTGGGCGGCGAGGTGGTGGTGCGCGACCTGCAGCCGGGCGAGACGCTGCGTGTGCATCCCGGGCATGTCGGCGCCTTCCAGTCGAGCGTAAACTTCCAGATCACGCGGATCCAGGGCATACGGAATATGTTCTTTGGCGGCGACGGAATCTTTCTGGCGGCGCTGTCCGGGCCAGGACGAATCTGGCTGCAGACGCTGCCTCTGGCAAATCTGGCGCACGCGCTGCAACCGTATCTGCCATCGGGAAATACCGAGGTGAAGAATGTAGGGACAGCGGCGGTGTTGGGCGGGATCGTCGGAAGCATGTTCGACAACCGCTGAGATCGGATTCGCGTAAAGTAACTGGCTAAGAAGGGCGACGGCTGTGGTACAACTTCTCGCAAGTGCCAGCACTTGTTCTGGCACTCCGCGAACCAGGAGAACGTCATGGATGAGACTTCGAACGGCCCTCAGCAGGTTCCCCCCGCAGCATCGAACGATCCGGGGTGGGGGCCACCGAATCCCAACTATCCGCCGCAGGGATATATGCCACCGGGAAACATGCCCCCTGGCTATGTACCACCGGGCCAATATCCGCCTCCGGGCTACACGCCGGCGGCGGGGCTTTCGACCAATGCTGCAGCGACGATAGCCTACATTACCTTTATTCCTGCCGTGATCTTCCTCCTGATCGAGCCGTACAGGCGGGACAGTTTCGTCCGCTTCCATGCATGGCAGTGCATCGCACTGACGCTGGTGGATGTTGCGGGCGGCCTGGTGTTCGGATTCATGGGCAGGATCGGCGAGGCAGTGCAGGGCCTTCTCGGGCTACTGCTGTTTGTGTTCTGGTTGATTGCGATTATCAAGGCGAGCCAGGGGGAGCGTTATCACGTTCCCATCGTCGGCAATCTGGCGGAATCATTAGCAGCAAGGGTATGGTGAATTGCACGAAAAAGAATTGCCGCAATGTGGGGTTGCGAAGTACACTCGCGGCATGACTCGCGTAAAA
Organism: Acidobacteriaceae bacterium; assembly: GCA_036510715.1. Taxonomy (GTDB): domain Bacteria; phylum Acidobacteriota; class Terriglobia; order Terriglobales; family Acidobacteriaceae; genus Granulicella. The sequence goes on along the minus strand of DATCDL010000056.1, from coordinate 16,875 downwards.
AAGCTGCTCCCTGTAGCGATAACCTTGGTTAGTTTGAGCCTGTGTGCGACTGCCTGCTCGGCGCAGGAGTGGGCCAAGGCAGCACTGGACAAGAGTCCGCGGCATGGGGAGTATGTCACCCTGACCGAGGCGAATGGGCGAAAGGTGCAGGCCTGGGTCGTGTATCCCGAGGTCAAGGACAAGGCACCCGTCGTCGTGATGATCCACGAGATTTTTGGGCTAACCGACTGGGCGCGGGAGATGGCCGACGAGGTTGCCGGCGCGGGATATATTGTTGTGGAACCGGATCTGCTCAGCGGGCTTGGCCCAGCGCCAGGTGCGGCTGCACCAGCGGCCAGCGCGGCGGCGACAGCGCCCATGGATCACGCTCACATGCAGATGGCACAGAGCTCGGCCGGAGTTGCGTTTGTGCCGGCGATGCCGGGAGGAACCGCCGCGTTTCCAGACCAGAGCGCGGTCGTAAAGGCCGTCTCGGCGTTGCCCGATGCACAGGTGCTGGGCGACCTCGATGCTGCGGCGGACTATGGCAAAAAGCTGCCAGCCGCGAATACGGAGTTATCCGTGGTCGGGTTCTGCTGGGGCGGAGGGAAGTCCTTCCTCTTTGCGACGCACCGCAAGGACCTCAGCGCTGCGTTTGTCTTCTATGGGCCGCCACCTTCCGTCGATGCGATGAAGAATATTAGCGCTCCGGTCTATGGATTTTACGCAGGGAAGGATGCGAGGATCAGCGCAACCGTTCCACAGACGGTGATCGATATGAAGGCGGCGGGCAAGGTCTACGACCCGGTGATCTACGACGGTGCGGGGCACGGTTTCATGCGGGCCGGCAACGCTCCTGATGCGGACGCGCCCAACTCCGCAGCGCGCGCCGCGGGCTTTCGCCGCCTTGTGACGCTGCTCGGCGGCTTGCACTAGCGGCGGGAGTGCGCTAGCAGCGAAATCTATCCTCGCAGCGAAACGTAGCGTCGTGGCCACCACAACGTGAAGGTTGTCCCTTTGCCAACTTCTGACTGGACGCCGATATGGCCCCCATGGCGTTGGAGGATCTGCTTGACGGCCCATAGGCCCATGCCATTCCCCTCAACCCCTTTGGTAGTGATGCCGAACTGAAAAAGACTTTTGAGAATGGCGTCATCGATGCCTGAACCTTGGTCGGCTATGGTGATTTCGACGCCGTCGCTGTGGCCCGTGAGCGCAATCGAGACGCGTGCTCCGGGGGTGGTGGTCGCCTCGTACGCGTTGCGAACGAGGTTGAGCAGAACCTGGCGCGGTTCGCCGGGAAGCGCATCGACGGTCGTGTCTCCGGCGGCCTGAAAATCAAGTGCGATGTTCCGTGTGTGCAGCACGGTGTCGAGGAGGAAGTGGACCCCCTGCGCAGCGGCCAGCAGGTCGGTAGACTCGGGCTCGGTGCCTTGGCGGAAGAAGCTCAGAGTGGAACGAGAGATGGTGAGGACGCGGTCTGTCTCGTCGGCTGCGGTCTGCGCCAACTGAATGACTTCGTTGCTGATGCCGGGCTCAGAGCGGATGAGATAGAGCAGGTTCTGGATGGCCTCGAGGGGATTCGCTATCTCGTGCGCAACCACCGTCGACATGCGGCTCCAGTCTTCAAGCTTCTGGGCTGCGAGCAGGCCGTCGAGCATCTGGCGCTTCTCTTTTTCGGTGTTAGCGAGCCGCTCAGCATAGTCGTTGATGCTGAAGCCGATGGTGGCGGCGCGGCGAATCAGCATGAGCGCGACCCAGGCAGAGAGGACTGCGGTGACGATATTTGTGCAGGCATCCACCCAGAACCATGGAACCCACGTGGTGACCACTTCCATCAGGTGCGTTGAGCCGCACGCAACGATAAAGAGAGCGAAGCCAACGACGAAGTAGCCCCAGTCGCGCGCAATGGACGCATGCGTGCGACGAGCCAGATAGAAGAGGGTGAGGCAGATGCTGAGATAGCTCAGTGCGGTGATGCTGTTGGTGACCACCATGACCCAGATGAGGTGGGGGTCGGCTCGCCAACAAACCGCGTGCGGCATCAGAGGTATCGATGAAAACATGAACTATCGTTCCCGGGAGAAGGATGAACTCAAACCAAAGAATAGGGCAGAACGTTGGGTATGGATAGCTCCCAAAAGACAAAGTCGTTGCCGGGTTTGATGCTGCACAAATCGCTTTGGTTACGCTCCCCGGATTCTTTTTGGTTGGATGCGGCGCGGCGCGCTGTGTCGATCGCGTGCTTCAGGGGTTGATGATGGACTTCGCCGCGTATGCCCTCGAGACCGGGTGCGATGAGGATGCCGCAGGTGGCGGCCAGGATATGAATGGCGAAATCCTTGAAGCTGTACATGGAAGTTTCGGGTGCGCGGAAATCCATGGCTGCAGTGTACTCGGCTGAGCACCGCGAATTTGTTGACTGTGAGATTCGCTTTGCGCGGATGCCAGGCGAAATGTTCGTGCGCAGAGGTCTAGACGCAAGGCTCCGAATCATGGTTCAATGCTTCGCAGTCTTATATCCTCGATTGAAAGGAATTTTATGCACGGCATTCTTTGGTGGATTCTGGTTGGGCTGATCGCAGGCTGGTTGACGGGCAAGGTGATGAAGGGCAGCGGCTTCGGCGTACTCGGGGATATTGTGGTCGGGATTCTCGGTGCTCTCGCGGGGGGCTTTCTGTTTGGCCTGCTGGGAATTGCGGGGTCGGGCGGACTACTCTACAGCATCCTGGTAGCCTTCCTCGGCGCGATCATCCTGACGTGGCTGTTTCGTTTGCTCACCGGCAGACGATCCTGAGAACAAACCGCCGCGACACAAAGAGAGCCCGGGCTGATGGCCCGGGCTCTTCGTGTTGCGGACTGGATGTGGTTTAGGCGGCTGGCTCTTCAGCAGCTGGCTTGGCCGAGGCAACGGTGAAGTTGGGCTCGCCAATCTTGAAGCGCGCGAAGCGGCGCACGCTGATGTTCTCGCCAAGCTTCGCAACCTTCTGCGCGATCAACTGCGCAATCGTCAGCGAAGCTTCCTTGATAAAGGGCTGCTCCAGGAGGCAGACCTCCTCGTAAAACTTCGACATCTTGCCTTCAACAATCTTCTCGATCACCGGAGCGGGCTTGCCGGTGGCGGTGGCCTGCGAACGGAAGATGTCCTTCTCGCGAGCGAGGTCGGCTTCGGTCACTTCGTCCTTGCCAACGTAGCGCGGATCGACCGCGGCGATGTGCATGGCGATGTCCTTGAGGAGTTCCTGGAAGTCGTCGGTACGGGCGACGAAGTCCGACTCGCAGTTGAGCTCGATCAGGACTCCGATCTTTCCGCCGGCGTGGATGTAGGTGCCGACTGCGCCCTCGTTGGTGGAGCGGCTGGCCTTCTTGGCAGCAGACGCCATGCCGCGCTTACGCAGCACAACGAAGGCCTCTTCCATGTCGCCCTTGGCCTCCTGCAGGGCCTTGAGGCAGTCGCCCATGGGGGCGCCGGACTTTTCGCGGAGTTCCTTGACGAGCTTGGCGTCGATCTTCACAACTTCAGTGGTGGACATAATTTCCTTCTTGGATAGGGGCAGCGCTTGGGGGCGCATGCGGGATTTGCGAAAATGGCGCGGGCCTGGGCCCGCGCCATCATTCTAGGATTCGACCATTACGGCACGGAAAATACCGTGCGCTGGCGGCCTGAGACTAGGCGCTGACTTCTGCTGCTTCAACCTCGGGCTCAGAGTCGGCTGCGGCGGGAGCCTTGCGGATACCACCGCCCAAAGCGGCATTGAGGTCGATGTTTTCGTCCTCGACCACATCTTCAACAGATGCTTCAGCAACACCGGCGGATTCGTGCACCTCGGTGAAGGCCTCGTCGCCTTCCTCGGTGAGGAAGTGCGATTCAGTCTCCAACGGGCGAACTTCTTCGAACTCATTGGCAAAGGCCTTGTCGGAGATCATCTGCGTGCCCTCGAAGGCCGAGTCCGCGATCTTCGTGGTGAAGAGGCGAATGGCGCGGAGAGCGTCATCGTTGCCCGGGATCACGTAGTCGACGACCGTGGGATCGCAGTTGGTATCAACGACAGCTACGACCGGAATGCCAAGCTTGCGAGCCTCGGCGACCGCGATGGCCTCGTTATTGGAGTCGATGATGAACAGAGCGTCGGGCAGACGCTTCATGTTCTTGATACCCGAGAGGTTGGTCGACAGGCTCTTGCGCTCGCGCTCCAGCTTGATGACTTCCTTCTTGGTGAGCAGCTCATAACGGCCGTCGGTGGACATCTCGTCGAGCTCGGCGAGGCGCTTGACCGACTTCTGCACGGTGACCCAGTTGGTCAGCAGGCCGCCGAGCCAGCGGCTGTTGATGTAGGGCATACCCGCGCGCTTGGCCTCTTCGGCCACGGCATCCTGCGCCTGGCGCTTGGTGCCGACGAAGAGGATGAGCTTGCCACTGGCCGTGAGGTCGGTGACGAACTTGGACGCCTCTTTGAACAACTTGAGGGTCTTCTGCAGGTCGATGATGTAGATTCCGTTGCGCTCGCCGAAGATGTACTCCTTCATCTTGGGGTTCCAGCGCTTGGTCTGGTGGCCGAAGTGGACACCGGCTTCGAGCAATTCCTTCATCGTGATGCTGGCCATAGAGGCTCCTTTGTGCGTGCATCGCTTGCGCTGCGACGTGAAGCGATTGAGATCCCCGAAGGGAGATTAGGTTCCTGCCACGCGCGCGATGCGAGTGGGTGAAGCGAGTGGAGCAGCTCCTGGCTTCTAGCTCTTAGCTAAAGGCTAGAAGCTAGAAGCTCGCAAGCGCGATTAGCGCTTGCTGAACTGGAAGCGAGCGCGAGCGCCCTTCTGGCCGTACTTCTTGCGTTCCTTGCCACGCGAATCACGCGTAACCATGCCGCCGGCCTTGAGGGTCTTGCGCAGCTCGATGTTGAACTCCATCAGCGCGCGGGCGATGCCGAGCTTGACCGCATCGGCCTGTCCGTTGACGCCGCCGCCCTTGACAGTGGTGAGCACATCAAACGTTTCATTGATGTCGGCAATGCCCAGGGGAAGCTTCGCTGCGACGCGCTGCGCCGGGGTCACGAAGTACTCCTCAAACTGCTTGCCGTTGACGGTGAACTTGCCCGAACCGGGGCGCAGGAAGACGCGTGCGATCGCGCTCTTGCGGCGTCCGGTTCCGTAGTACTGAATCAAATCTGCCATATTGAAATCCTCTTTGAGGTGCTGGGCGAGGCCCATGAATCTTTGTGCCGAGTTAGCTTTTTAGCCTTTAGCTAAGAGCCGAATCCTTAAGCCGTTTGCTTCCGGTGCAATTCCTGCTTCTGGTGCAATTCCATCGGCGTACCGGAGCGATGCATGTCCATCGCGGTGGGCATCTGAGCGTGGTGTGGGTGCTCTGCACCCTTGTAAACCTTGAGCTTGGTAGCCATCTGGCGGCCGAGTTTGCTCTTGGGCAGCATGCCCTTGATGGCCTCTTCGAGGATCTTCTCTGGGCGGCGGGCGAGCAGCTTGCTGTACTCTTCCTCGCGCAGACCGCCGGGGAACCCGGTGTAGCGGCGATAGAGCTTGTTCTCTGCCTTCATGCCGGTCACATGGATCTTCTCGGCGTTGATGACGATGACGTGATCACCCATATCGATATAGGGGGTGTAGAGCGGGTTGAGTTTGCCCGCGAGCACGCTGGCGGCGTGCGAGGCGAGGCGGCCGAGCGTCTGGCCGGAGGCGTCCAACACGAACCACTTGCGCTGAATGTCTTTGCCGCTGGGGATCGTTGTCGTCTGGTTGAGATTCATCTGGGTTACTCCTTGGTTCTGCCGTCTTCGTAGATCTGACTGCTCGGCTTGAAGCGCGAAGATTGTTGCAGCCGTGCGTTAGGCGGCGGGACGAGCGCAGACACGATGTCCACGCAGGCCAAAGCCGGGGGGTTGCGGTTGAGCGCACAGAGCCCTTGTGTCCGGATCTAGCTGCAGAATCTAGCTGCTGGATCAAACTGCAAGCGACTGGGGAGTGGGTGCTTCGACGGCCGGCACCCTTCAAAAACAAGAAGATTGCCCTGCCCCGGTAGACTCACCTCGATGTCTGGCTCCCGATGTCCTCGTTGCCGCCCATACTATGGGCACACGGAGGTACAGGCGCGAGACTGCGCGAGTCTCTAGAATATGCGAGATTTACGGCTGACGTCAACATCTTTACCGCGCCAACCCTGGCTATCCGCCCTCGGAGTCAGCTAAAAGCTGAAATTGCAGCGCAGCGTGATTGTGCGGTTGGCGGAGGCGCCGGTGCCGCCGGGGGAGAATGGCGAGTTCAGCGAAATCGGCTTCCCAAACAATGGGGAGCTTAGCACTCCCACCGGCGTCCCCGGATTGACGTGGTTCAGAATGTTGTCGGCTTCAACGGAGAAGCTGAGCGTGTAAGGCGGATCGGGCCGCGGGGCAGGCGTCTTGAGAGCGGCGGCACCGGCGGCAAGGAGCGGCGCTGGTGGCCGGGGACCAAACTTGAAGTTGCGCGCCAGGTCCGCCTCGAGAAAGAAAAAGCCGGGAGAGTTGCCGTAGTTGATCGGTATGATCTTCTCGCTGGGCTGGGGGTTAGCGTCGAAGGGTCCGTAGGCCGTCTTGTAGATCACGGAATTCGCCGTGGGATTGGTGGCGAAGGCCGGGCGGTCGTTGTAGATCGTGTCGCCGTTCAGGTCCGTTCCCGTCGTGATGTTGAAGGGCATGCCACTCTGCGCGGAGCCGTAAAAATTGCCGTCGATCCCCAGGGGGAGCTTCACTGAGGCGCCTGCAAAGATTTCCTGAGACGGCTGCGCTGCTCGTCCATAGTCCTGTGCCAGGTTGTAGGAGTTGGAAGCGAACGTGTTTGCGTTGGATACGTCCTGATTGGAGTGTTGGAAGAAGTACGCTGCGAAGCCTGAAACCCGCTTACCCAACTTCAGCTGCGAATTGGCGAAAAGCACATGGGACTCAGCGACGCCACCCGAGCCGAACTGGTAGATATTCTGGGTTCCTCCCAGGGGTCGCACGCCGCTGGCAGGGTTGGCGGGATCGTAGGTGCCCGGCAGTGGTGCATTGATGTTGCGCGAGACATACTGATGATCGCCGCGGGTGAAGATGTAATTCGCACTAATACTGCCGACCTTGCCCAGGGAACGCTCGGCCGTTGCACCCGCGTAGATGCCGTACTCGGTGCGCAAATGTGGATCAATGTTGTAGAGCGTGGGAGGGGTTGAACTGAGCGTCGAAACAGGAGGTGGGCTGTTGAGGTACTGCTGGTAGAAGCTGGGATTGGTGACGAAGTAAGCGATCTGCTGGGTGCCGCTCTGCTGCCGGATCGCAGTGAGAATATTGCCGGGCAGGAAGCGGTCATAGAAGATGCCGCCGCCGCCGCGCAGCGTGACGATCGGCGGCTTCTTCGGCTTCTGTCCAACGGCCCACGCGAAACCCACGCGCGGCGCCGGATCGAAATGATCGGGCACACCCGATTGACTCTCCAACCGCAGGCCGAGGTCGAGAGTGAAGCTCTTGCGAATCTTCCACTCGTCTTCCGCGAACACACCCAGATCGCCGGTCAGCACCGTCGCGCGGGGAACTCCACCGGTGAGGCTGTACTGCGTGGTACCGCCGCCGTTGGCGAAGATTTGCGCAGGAGTCTCGCCGCTCAGAGCGAGCTTGTAGGTAGCGAGATCGGGGAAGACGAACTGGCCGTTGTAGTTCGCTGTGGTCACGTTCGCATCGCGGAGCAGCCGGTAGCGGCCGCCGAAGCGCAGGTAGTGGGATTTGCGCGCGATGGTGAGTAGTTCCTGAAACTCGTAGCGGTCCTGATTATCGGAGAACGCCTGCCCTGCACTGCCACCGCCATTGAAGACGCCCTGGACGATGATGCTCGCCGCAGTGCTCACGGGACTTTGCTGCTGACGTGTGCGCACGTACTGGAAGTGCGCCTCGGAGACGATCTTCGTGCCGATAACCTGCATATCCGTAAGTTGCACGGTCTGGGTAGTGGTATTGCTATCAACACCCTCAGACGGCAGCACGAGCAGGCCAACGCCGCTGTTGTTCAGTACGCTGCTGTTGTACTCATAGCGACCCGTAAAGGTGTTCATTTTACTCAACTGGCGGTCGAGACGGACACTGTAGGTTTGCGCACGTTGCGGAGCAGCTACAGCCTCGGCGAGCGGGGTCAGCAAAGTCGGGTCAATCGCATCCACTATGGCATTGTTCTGCACATCGTTATACGTTCCTGCGACGAAGAAGGAAGTCTTCTTGTTGAGTGCCCCACTCAAATTGCCGTAGAGATTTACGGTGTAGTACGGCGGCTCGATGGCAGCGTAAGGATTGCGCGAATTGAAGACGTTGTCGGTTCCTGAGCTGCTGAAGTTGCCGTGCAGCTTGTCCGTGCCGGGTTTCGTAAAGACCTCAATCCGCCCGAAGCCCAGCGAATCGTACTGCGCGGAGTACGGATTGCGATTGATGCGGATCTCGCGAATGGTGTTCTTCGGAGGGAAGCGTCCGCCGGAGAATCCGTCCACCAGAATCTCGGGCGGCTTGACGCCATTGCCCCCGGCAAGCGCCTCGATCTCCTGCTGAAAGACGCTGTCGTCGTCGGAGAAGGTCTTTAGATCGTCACCCTTGAATACGAGCGCACTCTTGTTGTCGCCGGCGGCGGTGCTGTCCTGCTCGTCAGATGGAACGGTGATCTCCTCCGCCTTCGCATCGATCACCAGCCTGGCTTCGATGTGGGCGGAGCTGGCTCGATCCGAGAGCGTAACGTTCGTCGTGTACGTCTTGAAGCCTTCCGCCGTAATCGTGACTTCGTAGCTTCCGGGAGGGAGCGGAACGCTGAATCGGCCTCCGTCGTCGGTTGTAGTGTCGCGATCGACCGAATTGCTCTGAATATGGACATCGGCGTGCGCGATTCGCGCGCCTGAGGGATCGGAGACGCTGCCGCTGAGGATGCCGAAATTTGCCGGCGCATCCGTTGACACGCGCAGCGGCGCGATCATCGCCGCACGAACGGTGTCAGCGCCAAACGCGGCAAAACAACAGATTGGGGGTGCCATGCAACACAGCACGCCAGCCCACCACAGCTTCGACATTCAGTACCGCCCGTATTGGATCACGTTCGCAATTACCTGTTCGAGATAGGACGAGGGATGATGGCAGAAAGTCGTTCAACAAATAAGCGAAAATTGACCAATCCAGACTGTACCTTTGATGCTATCGCATGATGGCGGGTAGTATATGTCCGGCCGGCCAGTCTGGTGATCAACGTGACGCTCGCAACCTTTTAGGCGCAGGCAGATTGATCAGTGCTGCAACTGGTCGCTACTCGGCTGCTGCCCGAGCTTTGTCCGCAGCGGCTTGGGAATGCGGCGCCGTGCTCTGTGTCGCGGCGGAGACGGAGGCGCCGTGACGGAATCAAGACGGTAGAGGATCAGCAGATCGCGGTCAGGGTCGTCGTAGGCCGGGAATGACGCAACCCGCTGCAGTCGATAGAGCGGCGTGAGAGCGTCAGCCTTATCATCTTCGACGTCGTTCCATGCAGCATACCAACCGGGCCGATACTGCTTGACGCGCTGATCAAGATCGAGAGTCCCGAAGTCGTCGTCGATGGAGGGAAGGCCCGTCATCAGCGTCAGATCGGAGCCAGAGATCGACAGGATCAGGTGCGAGTGCGTCTTGTCGGCAAGCACGATGCGCTTGATTCCATTCGCCGCAGCTTCGAACTCATACGTCGGATGGAGAACGTAGTCGATCTGCTGCACCGCATCCGGGACTGCGATCGCGAGCACACCGATGGCTGCAAGTGTCGACGCGATAATCGTCACTGTGCGACCATGCGTCCAGCGAAAGCTGTCGATGCCCAACGCAACAACGGCTGTAATGGGCACGGCGACGACGAGGTAGTACCTCGGCTGCAGGTTGTTGTGATACCCAAGGAATGCGAAGTATCCAGCGATCCAAAGCAGCAGCGACGCGACGAGTGGATTTGCAAACAGCCGCGGCCGCCAGAAGAGCGCGAGCACCAGCACAAGAAAGAAGGCGCTATAGATAAGCGTGCCCATCCATGCGCCGTCGGTAAGCGTGTTGAGGATAACCTTCGCGGCCGGTTCGAGCTCAATGCCCGTATACGCGTTGGCGGAGAAGAGATACTGGTAGTCCTGAAGATAGTGCGGTCGGACGAAGAGGAAAAAGTATCCGCACCACAATGCAGCGCCGCCGAGAATCGGAGGCAACGCCAGTCGCAGAGCCGGACGGATGCGGTATCCTGCGCGAGCCCAAAGCATGTAAACGATTGCGGGAAAGAGACAGATGGCTGTGGTCTTGGTGAGCACCATGGCAGGCAGCAGGATCATCAGCAGGAGCGCCTGCAAGACACTGCGGACCCTGCCGCCACGCCAGTGGATCGGGTGCATGGTCGATGCAGTCAGCAGGGCCAGGGCTGTCAGCCCAATCAGCAGCGGCTCAAGAATTGCCATGCGTTCAAAGACGTAGAGAAACGGACTCGTGCACAGGAAGAGCACGGTGATTGCCGCGGCGAGCGGTTGGCCAGACTTGCTGGAGCGCGGACGGGTATGACGTCGAATGAGCAAGTACAGCGTTACGAGCGTGAGACCAAAGACCACCAGCGTAAGCGCACGCGCAGCGACAGGCGTGACGCCGGTGAATTTGAAGACAACCAGCTCGATCAGTGGCCATACGGGCAGCGCGACGGCCGGGTTGAAGTCACCCTTCCAGTACCAATGTCCGCTGACGAAGTGGCGAATGGCGGCGTCGCCGTACCAGCCTTCGTCGGTGTACTTCGACCAGTCGACCCAGGGAGAGTGGTTGGGAAAATCGGCGTTGAGATGAAGAAAATGGAGTGCAAAAAAAAGCGCCGAGAGAGCGAGCATCGTCAGCGACAGAACGCGCGCGACGGTAATAAGGGAGACCTGAGGATGCGGCATCGGCGAGGCCTGCAGCGACCCGGAGGGAATGACCGCACTGACAGCCGAGTTGGCAGAGGCATCAGACATGGAAGCTGTTCGCTCGAAACAAGTGGAACGATTGGAGGGCCTATGGTCCCTGAGATGCAGCCAACCCCCCGGCGCGATAGTTCACGCTCAGATGTTGTTCAGATCTGCTCGATGTGAATCTACATTATGAGACAACGTGGCCGCCGTCACAAATGAACTACGGCGCAGGGGATGGATGCAGCACCGGTTCGAGGGGCTCGGGCGCGTGCCCTGCAGCAGCACAAACCTCGGCAGTCGCTGCCGGCGAAGCAATCAGATAGTGCAGGTCGGAGGCCCGCAGATTTGCAAGGTCATAGACCGAACAGATCGACCAGCCTTTCAGATTGAGACTGTTGTTCAGCTCCCCCAGGCTGAAGCCACTGACGAAAGCGTATTGGGGATCTTCAGCGGCACACCGTTCCACTCGTTCATGAAAGGGGAGCAGCGCGCGAGCACGTCCGTTGACCAGGCCGGCCATATCGCACAGAGGCGACCCCGTGAAATATCCGATGTAGCCTACATCGAACGCAACAACCTTCATCGAGCTGAGTCGTTCAAGATGTTGTGCCCGAAATTCTGCAAGGCTCACGGAGCGCGCGCGGAACTCCTTGTACAACATCATGGATTCGATCGGCAGCAGCACGATGAACATGCCGGCCAGGCCATAGGTAGCAAAACGCAGCAAACGTGCCGTCGAGCGTGCTGGCACACAGGCGCTCCACCGCAGCTCAAGCGTATTCCAGAGGATAGGAAAGAGCAGTGTCCATATTAAGTAGCGAACTCCCTGCACCTGTTGACCGCGCAGCGCTGCCAGCATGACGGTAATTGGGAAGAGGCTGTTCGCAACGAGGATGGGCAACGAGATGCGGCGCTTGTACGCAACCACAGCGGCTACTGTCAACAGCCAGAGCAACACCAGCAGCACGCCTAGCGACATCGAACTGGCAAGCACCATCAGCACAACAAACAACGTTGCGAACCACCCCCCCGCGCCACCGGCTTTCGCTACAGCCGTGTCCGGCACCACTGAGTGCATCGTGAAATAAATGATGGCCGCCGCAAGAAGGCTCCCCATCAACGGAGCAGCGCAACGCGCCGCAAGACGAAGACCTGCGGGAAATCTCCGCTTTGCTTCCTCCTCCACGGGCAGCGACACCCGCGTAAGAAAGAGCGTCAGGCTGGCAACGCCGAACAGCAGCAGGTATTCGACGCGCGTCAGGGTAGCGATGAGTCCGAGCGCAAACAGCCACAGGACAGAGTTGTTACTCACACGCTCGCTATGCCCAAGGCGCGAGACTGAAAAGGCCAGCAAGGAAACCATGCACAGCGTAAGCGAGGTCTCCATCCCATCATCCAGCCAGCGCACCGCCATCGGTGCTACCAACAGCGCCAGCAACAGCAGAGCAAAGGCCAACGCCAGCCTTGGCGCCGAACGCAGCGCGCGTGCAAAGGCCACAACCAACCCACCAAAGAGCACCAAATGGAAGAACGAGGACACCGCCCGCGGCAGCACAGGCGACGTGAAGAAGTTCCGCAGTCCAGCCAGCAACCATACGTAGAGCAGGCTGGATGTTCCATAGTCAGGATGGACTCCGTCGTACGAGATCATATGGTGCTGCAGCAGATTTACGGCATAACGAAGATGGATGAACGCGTCGTCCTGCATCGCCGGCCAGGACAACCACAGCCACACCAGAAGCCACACCGCAAAAAGAAAGGTCAGGCTCCTGTAAATCTTTGGCATGACTTCGTGTCCTGCTCCTTTTAGCAACTTGCTTACCTAACGCCGTAACGCGTGTTTGACACGAAGCATACGTCAATGAAGCACCGCAGGGTCATACAAAAGCGATAGCTACATCGATAGCGGAGCTCTCATGCAACTGAAGCATCGCGCTATTCGTAAGATAGAGCGTCGATGGGATCCTTGCGAGCAGCCTTGAGCGCAGGATAGAGCGCTCCCAGAAGTGCTCCGCACAGCGCAATGGCAATGGCATTGAACACCCAATGGAGCGTCACCTGAAAACTGAGGGTCGGGAATCGGTTGTGTAAAATGTTCCGCAGCAGATAGGTCAAGGAGACGCCCAGCGTCGTACCGACGATGGCCAGCAACATCGTCTCTCGGAGCACCACCGAAACGATTGCCAGACGTCCCGCACCCATGGACTTCAGGATGCCAATCTCTCGCGTGCGCTCCATCACGGCGGTATACATGGACTGAAAAATCACAAGGAAGCCGATGATGGTCGCGATGCTGATGACAACGTTGAGCGCAATATTGAAGCCTGGCAGTCGGTCCGGCGTCAGGGTCGAGAGAAACTCCTGAATGGTCTGGACACTCCAGTCCTGCAGCCCGTCCGTCGCAAGGATTTCACTGCGAACAACGCTTTGATATTTAGGCTGGTTCTCGGTTCGCAAATAAAACAGTGACGCCTTGCCGGGATTATTGTCGAGCGCGTCCATTGTTTCCAGGGGAATGTATTTCCGCGCGCCCTTGCCGTGTTCAACGATGCCGCAGACCGTGAAGTTGTGGCTGAGCACCTTCACGGTGTCGCCCACCTTCATCCCCTTGCCGGACTTGGCCTCTAGGTCATCGACGATCAGGTCGTAGGTATTCTTGAAGGGCCCCCCACTGACGAAAACAAAGGGCCGAAGAGCATTGTAGGTCGCGAAGTCGATGCCGTAGATATTCTCGACCGTAGCGCCCGCCGTGAATTTAATATTGACTGGAGCCGCGACCTGCACGTGGGGAAGCGCGTCGAGCACCTTCGCAATCCGCACGTCCGCAGACGCCGAACTCGTCATCATCATCGAGGTAGCTGCGCCCGGATGCACAATCATATCCCCACCGATACCGGTGGTCTGCGTGCGACTGCCGTTCAGTACGCCGTAGAAGATCGCCACAACCGAGAGGATCATGATCACCTCGATCGCAACTGCGAAAGCGCTGATCACCGAGCGCAGCGGCCGGTGCACGAGATTGCCAAAGATCAGTTTATTCATGGGTGTGGTTCAGGTTTCTCATCGGTGGGCAGTAGCCTTCATTGTAGCGCAGCCATTGGCAGCCGCGCCCGTTCCCACCGTCCCAGATGGGGCTTCGCCCGCTCAGCTCCCGCAATCATCGACTACGGAAAGCGCACCGCAACAAGGTCGCCACTGTATGCAGGCCCAAGATATGTGATCTTGGCATGACTGGCCGCCAGTGCTCGGTCCGTCCAGTCAAAATCCATGTGGAAGATCACGAAAAGATGCTCGCCCGGTTGCTTGGCCAACGCCTCATACGATTCAAGCTTCATCTCCATCATGGGCTGCGTATGCAGCGCTGTCAGGGTCATCGTGTCCGAATTACAGCAACGCAACTCCTGCTCGCGAGAGTAGTACAGCGCGATTCTTTGCCGCATGTCGGGATCCGGAGCGTAATGCCTCACTAACTGAAACTCATACCAGTTCAAGATGAAGATTGGCTGGTTGGGTCTAGCCTCGATCGCAGCCTTCGTCTCAGGAGCAAGCGTCAACCGCGCCAGAATCTGCTGGCTCTGAACGAACTGTTCACGAATACGCACCACGCCAGCATACACAGCGGCCGCGAAGAGAATCGTTAGAACCAATCTCACCGTTCGAGGACGTTGGAATAGCGAAGCCGCGCCGATCGCAAGCAACGCGTCGATGCCCAGAATCGCTCCCAGCAAGAATCGAGCCTCAATCACATGGGTCACCATCCTGGCTAGCAGGTACCCAAAGAACGGAAGTGCTGCTACCAACAAAAGGAATACGAGTTCGGCCTTTAGAAGCGAAGACTTCCCCGTCATCACCTCGCGAGTTGCGGTGACAGCTAATGTCGTGATCGCCAGAATGAGGCCTACCTCGATGACTCGTTGCGCATTCATGCTTAGCTGGAGCGTACCCAGAGTTATCCATAGGTATACGTGCGAGATGATGTGGAAGCTGACTGTGTGGGTGTAATAGTGGCTACGGAACGACGCCGCTCCCCTCGCAAAGGGCAATGCAAATACAATTCCGATGACACCTGCACCGATCGCCAGCAAAAGCGGTACATCGATGCGACGCCTTTCCAGAGTGCGAAATAGCTCCGCACCGCATAGAGGGACAAGGATCAGCACCGCATAGTAGTGCGTGTTAAGTGCCAGCGCTGTTGACAGGCCAAGCACCACCAGAGCGCCCAAACGTCGAGTTTCGCTTCGCACTGCTGTCTGCCAACTGACCATGACCAGACCAAAGAGTCCCAGCAACAAACCATAAGGTCGGCCTTGTCCTGCGTACCAGAGCGTCCCCGCGCTCACAGTAAGCGCCACGGCGAAGACCGCAGCGCGCTCGCTCACGGCTCTTCGAACGAAGGCGAACAAGCATATCTGCATCGTTAGATAGCCGAGGAGTGATGGGAACCGAATCGCGAAAGCACGAGGCCCGAACAGCTTGATGAACGCATGTGCGACCAGATGGTAGACGATTGGATCCAGCGATATGGGTGTCGCCCGCTGAACATGAATCAGCGTTCGCACGCTGCTGACGCTGTCTGTCGTCAGAATTCCGAATTCATCGCCCCACAAGAGCTCGCAGTGGGACCATAGCAGAGAGATAACTACTGTCAGAATGAGGAACGCAATCGCCGGGAGTGGCATTCCAGCGATTCGAAATCGGCTTCGGCTCTCGTCTATCTATGCATCATCAGGAGTGCGCAATGCCGCCATATGCCTTGTTGATCCCCTCTTGAAAATGAAAGCGTGACGAATCTGGAACAGGTCTTGTATAGAAGTGGCTTGTTATAGCCTGTCGCCGTATTTGGCGCCAGCGGGCGCGAAGGGGATCGCTTGTGATCTCGCATGCCCTGACAGTGTAAGGCCAATATGCTTCACCGAGCGACTGGGTGGAGAAATGGCCCTTCCACTGAACAGCGCTCCAATAATCGGAGCGATCCTTGTTACGACAACGATTGCAAAAAACATTCCAAAATTGCCCATCCCCATAAAGTAGATGATGCCTCCGAGCAGTGTCTCAGGAGCCGAATGCGCAAACCAGACCACCACCATCAAGCCCCACGGATGCCTGGTCAGGTCACCGACGACGAAGTCGGCTGTGGAGAACAGCATCATCCAGAGGACCGGAAGGAGCCAGAAGATACCGCCCCAGCCCTCGCAGTGATACGCCTCAGCAACCGGACTAAACGAGATGCCTGTGCTGTAGTCATCCGCACCAAGTCCGAAACCGATCTCGTGAGCATAATAATTGCCGCTGTACTTGATCTGCTTGTTAGGTGCGAGGAAATGCGGTGGAATATTCTCAAAATAATTCACGACCGGATCGATGCCCTCAAAATGACCCTTCGCCGTGTAAGCCATCATGATGTCGTCTGGCGGGATCATGCTTAGCCTTTCTAGCAGCGATCCCTGTGGCTTGTTATAGTACTCAGTCATTCCGTTCTCACTCTGAAATTCTTCTTGCCCCTTGATGTGGTCCTGGAGCACATCCCAGTGAGTAAGCAGATAGGTGATCAGCGTGACTCGTTGCGATGTATCTAAGCCCTCTGCAAGATCGCGCGACGCTGACAACGGCGAAACCAAGCCAAAACTAGCAACCACCATCAGGATGACTGCAACGATGTGGACGAAGCGCACCTTGAACCGTGAGTAAAACGCACCGATGATCCAGCAAACCATGGGTGTCAACATCGCCTGCTTGGAAAAGGAAGTAAGAGCCCAAAAGCCAAGGTATGAGAAGCCGATGATGCTGATCGTATTTGTGGAGCGCCGTCCGCCACTATCGTGGATCGCCCCAATCGTTGCAAGAATCAGACCCAGTTGGGGGAAGACATCAATCTGGAGAAGCGCACTGAGGATGCCGCCAGGAGCTTGCCCAAATACCGAAATCGCAAACTGAATCCCATAGGCCACCAGCAAACAACCGAGCCCGGCCCCCGTGTA
>DATCDL010000055.1:0-8988 GCA_036510715.1 Acidobacteriaceae bacterium | reverse complement strand
AGCCTGCAGCCGCTCGCCCAACTCAGCCTTCGACGGCACACGATACGGAATTCTGGCTTCCCGAATCTTCGCCTTCGCGCGCACCAGCCGCTGCGCGATCGTCGCCACAGGCTTCAGATAAGCGCGTGCTATCGCCTCTGTCGTCAGGCCGCCGAGTGTGCGTAACGTCAGCACCACCTGCGCCTCCTGCGCGAGCGCCGGATGGCAACAAGCAAAAATCAGCCGTAGCCGATCATCTTCCACGCCGTCATCCTCCGCCACCAACATACGATCCTGAGAAGCCGATACTGCTTCGCTTTCTGCAATCCATCCGGAAACGCGTGCAGCCTCTCCAACCCGCCGTTCTTCCACCTCACCACGGCGCAATCTGTCGATCGCCTTGTGCCGCCCAACCGATACCAGCCATGCCCGCGGCTTCTCTGGAACACCTTTCGCAGGCCAGACCGTCAGAGCCGCCGCGAACGCCTCCTGCGTCGCCTCCTCGGCAAGATCAAAACTGCCGAGGAGGCGAATCAGCGTAGCCAGAACCCCGCGGCCTCTCGTCCCGCCAGATCCGCTCCCAGATTTGCTCGTAGTGTTCGCGAAATTCCACGAGCCTATCCTTGCATATCTGCTACGACGGCGGCGCACCCATCGGCTGAATCGGCCGCACTTCAATCGATCCGTGCTTTGCACCCGGTATCCTACCCGCAATCGACATTGCCTCATCCAGGTCCTTCGCCTCGATAAGGTAGTACCCCCCCAACTGCTCCTTCGTCTCCGCAAACGGCCCGTCAGTCACGGCCTGTTTCCCGTCCCGAACGCGCACAGTCGTCGCGGTGCTTACGGACTGAAGTGGGTTCCCGCCAAGGTAGTGGCCACTCTTGCGAATGTCCTCGGTAAAGGCGAAATACTCCCCGTACATCTTGCCCAGCTCTTCCTTCGGCATGGACATCCATGCGGCTTCGTTTCCGTAAATCAGCAGAAGATATTGCATCGTCGTCAGGCCTCCTTTGCCTGTTGTACTGGGTAATCGCACAACCCCCGACAATTCGACAACGCGGCTAAGAAATAAACTTCTGTCGATGGCTGAACCCCGCCGACTACGCGACCCAAGCGGCCATCGGAACTCCCACCGCCGCCACATCGGTCGTTCGACCCCAACAACTCCATCCCCACTCACCGAACGCGCCCACACCGCGCTCAGCATCGGCCCTTCCAACTAACCCCCCGCTACTGCGCTGCCTTTGGAGCATGCAGCGATTCGAGAACACACTGATACAGCTTGTTCCGTCGCTCGAACCGTCCACTCGCCCGGGTCACATAGCGCACCACCAGGTCAACTCCCGTCGCGCTGGGCCGCAGATTCACGTCCGGCTCTGCCGAAAACTGGCTCAGCCCATGCCGTTGCGACACCTTCTTCCACTCGGCCTCCGCCGCCGTCACGTCCTTCTCCGTCTCCGCTGCAACCATCTTCTTCACCCGTTCCATCGTCGCTGCCGCATCTTCCCCCGCTGGAACTGAAACGGTGAGCTCATCCCACATCCACTGCCCTGTAGTCGAAAAGTTGAAGTACTGCCCGCTGATCGCATACTTGTTATTGAAGGCCACACGCCGCCCGGTCGGATGCCCCTTCGCCGTCCAGTTACCCGTCTCCAGCAGCGTCGTGCGGAACAGCCCAATGTCCACCACATCACCCGCAACACCGTTGATCTCCACCGCATCGCCGACCCCAATCCCACTGCGACCCATCAGGACAAACCACCCCACAAACGCCAGGATAAAGTCCTGCAACGCCACCGTGAGTCCAGCCGTCACCAGCCCTAAAACGGTCGACAACTGGTTCGGCGGTCCAAACACCACCAACAACACCGCAATCAACGCCCCCACCTGCACCACGAGACGCACAATCCAGCTCAGCGTCCGCATCCGCCGCTGGTCCAGAGACTCCTGCTCCGCCAGCCAACTCGCCCCTGCCCCCAGAAAAATCGCTACCAGCAAGATCAGGGCGATCGTCATGAACTGCAGCAGAATCAGGTGCTCCACAATTTTGTGCTGCAACTGCAGCTGCTCCGCCCACTTTCCATACACGTCTGCGAGCTGCCCCTCGATTTCGATCCGCCCGTCATACAAACTCTTCAGTTCTTGTTCCAGGCTCCTCCGTTTCAGCCCGGCCACCTTGTCTGCCACCACCGAATTGCCCGCGCTGGGACTCGCAGCAGAACTTGCGCCCATCTGGTTATGTTCTGCAGTCAGTGCCGCCGCAGTGTGCTCAGCCGAAGCCTTCGCCTCCAGCAGCAGCGCATACCGCTGTCGTTCGCGACTCCACGCACCGATCAGCCCCGCCAGCGTCCGATATCGCTGTACCGAAATCGCCGTTACCTCGCCCACGCCAGGCATACCCCCCGTCGCGTCGAACGTCTTCATCCCCGCCTCACGCGCCGCCAACTCCTGCTGAATCACCTCGCGCTGGTCCCCAGACTCCCTCGCCAAATCTCCCTTGGCATCGTTCAACTGGTCCTGGTCCAGCCCCAGCTGTGCCTGCGCAACCTGCTCGTCATCGCTGCCCTTGGCCGCACTTTTCAACGCCGCCTGGTCCAACTCCACCACGCCTTCCATCCGCGTCACTTTCGCCTGCAGGGCCAGCGCCGTTCCCGTCAGCGTCCGTTGCTCCAGGCTCGCCTGCCGCAGTGCCGTCGCAAACGCCTGGTCTACCTCCTGATCCGCCAACCGCTCCGCCTGGCGAGCATACTCCCGCTCCTCCTGCGTCACCGCCAGCGCTGCAAGTTCCTGCGCCGTCTTCCATGGAGTCTCGTCCACCAGCGTCTTCTGCTCGCCCGCCAGTGCAACCTTCCTGCTCGCCTGCTTCAGAAACGGCAGGTTACCCATCACATCGTTGGTGCGCCAGGCCAATACGGAACCGATCGTCAGCAACCCAACCAGCACCGCAATGGACACGATCGCCAACCGCCCGAAGAAGGGTGTCTGTCTTTCACTAGGTTGCTCTGTCGTCCGCTCGATTCGTGGCTCCATCATCCCTCCATCTTCGCACCCACATACCGCTTAAAAGCAAGAGGTGTGACCGTATGGTCACACCTCTTGCTTCAACTTCCGCTTTTGACGTTAGAAGTTGAACGATGCCTGCAGCGAAATCCTACGCAGCGCGCTATTGGTTGTAAAGGGCCCGCCAGACACCTGCGTTGACTGCCCAAACGACTGCGAACTCAACACCGCGATCGGTGGCGCCAGATCCTCATTGTTGAACAGGTTCTGCACCTGAAGACCCATCGCTAAGTTGTACTTGCGCCCCGTGCTGCTGCCTCCGCCAAACCCGAAGGCTCCGCCATGGTGCTCTCCGCCATGCCCATGACCTCCACCCGGTCCGCCCGGTCCGCCGCCGCCGCCAGGATTAACCGGCTTCGTCGACGCGCCAAAACCAAATGTCTTCGTCAATCGAAAGTTGAACGTGAACAGCGCCGGCCCCGTGCAGTCGTTGATCGGTGCAATCGGCGCACCTACAGACTGATATCCAGGCTCAGCAAACGTTCCACACCCGGCGATCGTCTTCACGTATTGCGCATTCGCCTGCGTCGCCAGGCTCTTATCCACCAGGTAGGGCCGATCGTTGTAGATGCTGTCATTATTGTTATCGCTTCCCGTCGTCACATTGAACGGTCTGCCGCTCTGCCCAATCATGAAGGGGCTGAACTGAATGAACTTCGGCAACGTAATCGATCCACCTAGAAACAACCGCTGCCGCACATCGAAGCTCGTACGCCCATAGTCCGCATGCAGGTTATAAGGTGTGCTCACAAACGAACCCGCACCCGACGTGTCTCCATGCACCGAGTTCAGAGCGTAGTACCCAAACAGCGACACCCTCTTCGATGTCTGCACATGACCATTGATCGTCAACTGGTTCTGTTTGAACGCGCCCTCAGTAAAGTACTGGTAGACCTTCCCGTTGGGGGAATTCTGCGTCGCCACATCGTAGCCCACATTCTCCGTCGCCAGTTGATGCGCTCCCTGCGAGTGAATGAAGTTGAACGACAGGGTCCCGAATCTCCCCACCTGCTCGTCCGCGCCCACCGCCGCCTGCGTCGTATACGGCGTTCGCAACCCCGCCGCGGTTGAGTAAACCGTCGCAGCATCCACCGTCGCACTCGCCGTGCACGCCGCCACCTCCGTCGCAGATCCCGCGTCAAACCCATTCGGCGAGCAGGCCGTCGGAACCTGATCCACCGTAAACACTGTCTGGTTGGAACCGTTCTCCTGCTCGAGCGTCATGATATTGGACTGTCCAAACCGGTCATAGAACATCCCGAACCCTGCACGCAAAACCGTCTTCGGAGCTCCCTTTCCGCTGAACAACCCATACGACAACGATGCCCGCGGCGCGAAGTCATGATGATCGTTCAAATGATTCTGCGTCTCGTAGCGAATCCCGTAGCTCAACGTAAAATTCGGCTTCACCTTCCAATCGCTCTCCGCATACACCCCAAGATCCGTGAACGTAGACGAGACCTTCGGGACATTCACCTGCGTCAGCGAAAACTGGCTTGGCACGCCGCTCTGATAGCTGTTGTCCGCCACCGTGCTCGTCGCCAGCGTCACCGGGTCCTGCACAATGCACGTTCCCTGCGTCGGCTTGCTAATGCAATTCGTCGGCGTCAGCACGCTCGTATACGTGAACGCCCCATTCGTATTCCCCTGCGAGTTCTCCGCTTCGCGCGTCGACCGCAGACGGCCCCCGAACCGTATGAAGTTCTTCTTCAACTGCAGCGACGTATAGTTCTGCACCTCGAAATAATCCTGGTGGTCCGACGTGCTCTGTCCCGAGTACGCGCCGCTCGTGAAGTCGCCGCCGACCGATACTGTCGGCGTCGTAGACAGCGGCGTTGTCGACATCCGATCACGCTCGTACTCGAAGCGAGTCTCGTTGATCAGCCGCGAACTGAAGTTCTCCGAGTCGCTCATCTGCAATTCTG
The DNA here is from genome assembly GCA_036510715.1 of Acidobacteriaceae bacterium. GTDB lineage: Bacteria > Acidobacteriota > Terriglobia > Terriglobales > Acidobacteriaceae > Granulicella. The sequence continues at coordinate 4,021 of DATCDL010000055.1, read as the reverse complement.
CGTCGTTGGCGCTGTCCGTATAGGCCGCCGACGGCAGAGTAAAGTTCCCAATCCCCTGGTTGTTTTTGCTGTTCTGCACATATTGAAACCGCGTCGTCAACACATTCTTCGCGCCCAGCGCCACATCAATTCGCGGCGAGATATTGAAGCGCGTCTGCGGTGTGTTCGTCGAAATCTGCGCAGTGGTCTGAACGCAAGGTGCGCCCGAACTCGACGTCGCCGCTCCCGCTGGACACGGCGTCGTCGATCCCGCGACCGCATACAGCGTCGCATTGGTGAACGCATCGTCCTGGATCGCCCGATACGATCCTCCCACCGAATACGACGCAATCGAGCTCAACGGCCCCGTCACACTACCGAACGAAAAGATCGTGTGATACGGCGGAACATTGACCCCCTTCTCCAAGGAATCCTGCGTATTGAACTGCGACGGATTGCCGTTGATCTGGAAGTATCCATGCAGCTTGTCCGTACCCGGCTTCGTAAACACCTCGATGCGCCCATAGCCCAGCCTGTCGTACTCCGCCGAAAATGGATTCTGATTAATCCGTATCTCGCGAATCGACGACTTCGGCGGCAACTCTCCACCCGTAAATCCGTCAACATAAATCTGCCCGCCATTCGGCCCCGCCGATGGTCCCGCCAGCGCGCTCAACTCGCTCGACAGCTCATCCGGATCATCCGAGAGCGCATCCAGATCTTTTCCCGTCAGCACCGTCGCACTCTGGTTCGAGTCCGGGTCCACGCTCAACTGCACCGAGTTCGCCTCCACCGTCACCACCTGCGACTGCATCCCGATCTGCAGCTTCGCATCCAGCGTCGTACTCACCACCGCCGGAATCTTCATATCGATCGCCGAGTACGATGCAAACCCAGGCATCGTCACCAGCACCGTATACGAGCCTGCGGGCACCACCACGCTGTACCTTCCATCCGCGCCAGTCGTCGTCGAAACACCCTGCCCGACCTTCGGCGTAAGCGTTACGGTCGCCCCCGGAATCAGAGCACCGTCGGGATCCGTGATCGTCCCATGCACTCGCGTGCCATTCACCTGTGCCGCCCGAGCCCCCGCAGCGCCACCCGACTGCGCAGCAGCCCCATCCACCGCCTGTCCCATCACCGAGCCCACGAGCAGCAAACTCATCGTCGCTGCAAACGTCCATCGAAACATCATCCTCGTGCGCAAAATCCTAACCGACATCCTCGCTCCTGAACTCTTCAATTGATCCATTCCTCAAGTCGCCTGATCTTGCGACACTTCGTTACCGGCTATTCCAGTACTTCTCAACGGGCTTGCACTCTCGCCACCCGCACATCCTAGGCCTTGCGCCTCGCTACCCTTGCGACCGTGCCTATTGCGGAGTCGCCGCATGCTGCGGACCTGAGTCCGGAGCAGCGCCGCCTCCCTCCGACGGTGCATCACCGCCCACGCTCCACGGCGTCAAAGTCATCGACTGGCCGCTCGGCGATGCCGTCAGAATTGCCTCCACTCCTGCCAACAGTGTCACCGCTGTCGACCTTTCCGAGCTCTCCGTTGGCGAGGTAGCCACGATCATCACCGCGTCCCCCACCTTCAATCCGCCCAGTGTCTCCGTCGGCAACCGCGACAGCATCTGCGACAGCCCCATCCCCGCACGTTGCGCTCCACCTTCCGCATCGGCTGAGGGTGTCGCAGTCGCCGCTCCACTCCGTCCCCCGGCACCAGCCGCTCCACCCTTCATCTGCATCGCAACCCGCTGCGCCAGCATCGCCGGAATTCGCCGCACATCACTGCTCGATGTCACATCGACCGTCACCATCTTTTTCGTCGCCAGGTCCTTCAGCGTTACCGTACCCGCCGTCGCATCGACCGCTGTAATCAATCCCGAATAGTTATGAAACGCTCCTGTAACCAACTCCTCGGCCTCAATCGAACTACCATCGGCGGATTTCGTGCCGCGTACCCGCAGTTGATCGCCAGGCTGAATCGCACCGATCGTGCTCACCTTCGCATCCGCAAACCGCACCGAATCTCCCGAGTAGCGGCGAATGATCGTCGACGGTGTCGTCTGCACCGCCACTGTCTTCATGCGGCTCGAAATCAGGATCGTGCCAGTGGCCGCATCCACCGATTTCACAATCCCGCCGCCGCCCTTCGCCCACGCCGCATCTTCCGCTGCATGCGTCTGTGCGATCGCCCCCGCCTTCATCAAAATCACTCGCGTCGCCGTCAACGCCGTCGCGCTATCTCCCGCAGCGCCCGTCACCAGCACGCGATCGCCCGGCGTCACATCGCTCAGCGTCCCCGCCGTTGCCGACTTCAAATCCTTGCTCCCAGGAGCGACCACCAGCACCTTCGCCGTGTCCGGAACCGTCACCGTAACGTCCTGCCCAGCCGTCGTCGTCAGCGTAAGTCCCGTAGCAGTCGTCGCCTTCACTGTCCCCGACGAATGGGCCACCGTCGCTGCTGCACTCTGCGCCAGCACCGGAGTCGCCATCACTCCCACCGCCAGCACCGTCATCATCCACACTTTTCCAAATCGCATTTGACTCATCTCTCGTAGAACCTGCGTTGTGTCTCGATCAACCTGCGTTGTGCATCTTCTTGTCCGCGCTTGCAAAATCGCTCACGCTGCAACCCGCCGCACCGGCCTGCTTTCAGCAGCGATCCAGTTCCGGACAGCACAAGGAAGCACGCGTCCGGATGGCGGGGCAAGAAAATCTACTCCTCTGGATACGATTGACCCCCGCAAAAGTTTCTACAGGCGCGCTTTCCCCGCTGAATCTTCGTACGACGCACCCCCGCCGCGACCCTCCAAACCCCGTCGGATTCATCGTCTACGGCAGTTCCGCCCCATCCGCAACCGGCAAATCCAGATGCGACGGATACTTCGCCGATCCATAAATCGACACCGTCTCCGCCTTATATGCCGACGCCGGCGCCGTCATCATGTTCTCCACATACGTCTGCGGATTGCGGTCATACAGCGGAAACCAGCTCGACTGCACCTCCACCATCATCCGGTGCCCCTTCAAAAATGTGTGGTCCACACCATGCAGGCTCCACTTATACTCCGCCACTTCCCCCGGCTTCACCGGCTCCGGCGCAGTAAAACTCTTCCGGTACCGTCCCCGCAGAATCTCCTCTGCCACCATCAACTGATAGCCGCCATCCGGATATACATCGATCAACTTCACAATCCAATCCGAATCCGTACCCGTCGTCGCAGCAAATAAATCCGCAACCACATCGCCCGTCACCGTCACTTCATTCGACAACACCGGCGTCTCAAAATTGGCCAGATCCTTCCGCCCACTCACGAACTTCTGATCCTCCACCAGCCACGTCCGCCACGTCGACCCCTCCCCATATGTAGACTGCACCGGCCGATGCCGATACGGCACCGGATCTGCCGGGTCCGCCACATACGCCGCCGCCTTCACCTCATACGTCCCGGTCGGCGCAATAAAACTCAGCTTGCCTTCAGGCTGCAAATAAGCTCTCTCGTCACGGAAACCCACCTTCGGCGGCCACACGTCATACCGATGCCAACGATTCTCCCCCGTACGAAAGCTCGCCGTATCCTTCAGATCGAACCCGCGCTTCCCCTTCAGATAAAACTCGAAAAACGGCGCCTCCAAATCCGCGCGGTAATACTCGCCCGTCTTCTTTCCACCGAACGTGACCGTCCCAAACTTGCCGCCCAGCTGATCTCCAGGCCCACCCGCCCATCCTCCGTGGTTCCACGGTCCCAACACCAGGAACACCTTGTGCAGCGCATCTTTGGAGCCAGCGTCGTTCGGCTTCTCACCGGCCCGCAACGCCGCATACTCCTCCTGCGTCCCCCACATGTCTTCCTGGTCCCAATACCCACCCACCTCGAGCGTAGGAACCTCCGGCTTGTGAAGGTGCGGCTCCACGGCCATCGCCTGCCAGAACTTCGTATACGTCGGCTGTGTCAAAAACTTTTCCGCAGTCGGTAGCTTGCTCATCCCCGCACTCTCCGCTGCTCCAGCGAAGTTCACGTGCTCCAGAAAAAAA
>DATCDL010000054.1:0-2046 GCA_036510715.1 Acidobacteriaceae bacterium | reverse complement strand
GGAGAAGAATCCTGACAGCTACTCGAGCGGTGTAACGAACTCCATCTTCGTCATCATGGAGCGTCCCTATGCGCCGGTGAATGTGCGGCTGCGCGCGGCGGTGGAGCGCGAGCGCCAGATCCCGCAGGTCTTCGCCGAGGCTCGCAAGAACCTGAAAAACCCTCCGCACATCTATACCGAGATTGCGCTCGAACAGATCGACGGCTTGGTGAGTTTCTTCCAGAACGACGTTCCCAGCGCCTTCGCTACCGCAGATGATGCGGAGGCCAAGGCAGACTTCGCGAAGTCGAACGCGGCGGTGATCGACGCACTCAAGAGCTACGGCGCGTGGATGAAGACGGACCTGCTGCCGCGCTCCAACGGAGACTTCCGCTGGGGAGCCGACACGTTCTCGAAGCAGCTCGGGTACAACGAGATGGTCGACATTCCGCTCGACCGGTTGTTGCAGATCGGCTACGCGGACCTGCATAAGAACCAGGCAGAGTTTGCGCGAGTCGCGAAAGAGATTGACCCAACCAAGACGCCGCAGCAGGAACTGGCTGAGCTCGCGACGATGCATCCGGCGCCGGACAAGCTCCTGCAGGCCTTCCACGACCGATTCAACTCTGAAGTCGGCTTCATTCGTTCGCACCATATCATTACCATTCCGAGTGACGTCGAGCCGACGCTGGAGGAGACGCCGCCGTTCATGCGTGCGACAACGCAAGCTTCGATGGACCCGCCGGGACCGTTTGAGACGCACTCGACCAAGGCGTACTTCAACGTCACGCTGCCGGATCCGAGTTGGTCTGCGCAGCGCACATCGGAGTACATGGCAGCCTTCAACACCGGCACAATTGTCTCGACCAGCGTGCATGAGGCGTATCCCGGGCACTACGTCCAGTTCTTGTGGACCCCACAGTTTCCCTCGAAGATTCGCAAGCTGATCGGTGCGAACACGAACATCGAAGGATGGGCACACTATTGCGAGCAGATGATGCTCGATGAGGGCTATGGTGAACCGGGCTTCGGTGCGACGACCGAGCGTGAGGCCAGGCTGATTCGCCTCGGGCAGTTGCAGGATGCGCTGTTGCGTGACGCTCGCTTCGTTGTCGGCATACGCATGCATACGGGCGTAGGTGGAGCGCTGACCATCCCTGAAGCGGAGGACTTCTTCGTCAACCAGGGCTACCAGTCGCGACCCATCGCCGAGGTGGAGACCAAGCGGGGAACGTCCGATGCACTCTATCTTTACTACACCCTCGGCAAGCTGGAGATCATGAAGCTGCGCGAGGACGTGAAGAAAAAAGAGGGAGCGGCGTTCAACCTGGAGAACTTCCACGACGAGTTCATGCGGCAGGGCTTCGCCCCGATCAAGGTCATTCGGAAGGCGATGCTGCACGACGACAGCCCGGTGCTATGAGGCGGCATCACGCTGATGGCGCGGTCGGGCTGCGCCGATCGCCGCTCGCAGCGAGTGCAGATCTTCGGAGCTGAAACGGCTGTGCTCGATCGCCGCGACATTCGCGCGCAGGTGATCGAGGCGCAGCATCGATGGAACGACGACCTGGATGCCGGTGTCCCGCGTGATCATGTTCAGCACGGCGTCTGCGAGCGATGAGTCATCCACGACGCGCAGTTTCTCGCGCAGCGATCCGGGGAGATTGGTGTCCTGCGAGAGCGACGTCAGCAGCGCTTTACATTCGGCAATCCGCTGCCCCCCGCCAAAGGGGTGGTTCGCGATGGCAACGCAATCGACACCGCGAGTCGCCAAGCTTCGTGCAACCCTCAGGTCGAATACGTTGCAGGGAAACTGAATCGTCCGTAGCCCGGCAGCCAAGGCAGCTTCAACGACGGGTGGGTAGGACGCGATACCAAAGCGCCGCACCTTGCCTTCGATGACCAGTTGCTCCAGCGCGGCGATCAGGTCGTCCTGCTGCATCACGCTGGCGAGCGGTTCGTGCAGGAAGAGCAGGTCCACATAGTGGGTGCGCAACGCCCGCAGACTGGTTTCAAGGCTCTCGTGCAGCGCGGGGACGCTAAAGTTTCCGGTCGAGAATCGGGCGG
>DATCDL010000053.1:0-5054 GCA_036510715.1 Acidobacteriaceae bacterium | reverse complement strand
TAGGTAGGTGGGAAAGTGAGAAGTTGGAAATGGGCGCCAGAGACACGCTCGTTGAACTCGATGTTACAGGCGTGGGAGCAACGGGGTTCGCCATCCAGCTTGAAGTGAATAAAGCCGCGTCCGAAGCCGACGAGAAATCGCCCATCTTTTCAGCCGCCGTCGGCACAGCAACCGAATAGATGTATTGGCTCTGGTTAACCTTGAGCTCTTCCCAGGAGCCGAATAGCAGGACTTTGTTCTTCAACGCCGGAAGTGCCGGTCCGCCTATCGAAAAACCGAATTGGTTTTGCTTGAGGACGGGCACGCTGGTCAGAAAATCGGGAATGGCATCCAGGTCATTGTTCCGCAGGTAGTCGTACGCGCTTCCGTGATACGAATTTGTCCCCGATTTTGCGATCATGTTCATGAAGGCTCCGGGCAAGCGGCCGAATTCGACGTCGCTGCTGGAACTCAGGAGCTGCACCTCCTGAACCGCATCGGGATTGGGCGGCGTGCTGCACTGATTACGCCAAATGTCGTTGTCGAACCCGCCATCAAGGAAGCAACTGTTCGAAGTCGCGCGGCCACCATTGACAACAAAGGTGCTGTTGTTGCGGGACGGCACAACTTCGGCATTGATGGCGGAGACGCCCGGTAGGGAAACGAGAAGGTTGTAAACGTTTCTCCCATTGAGCGGCAGATCCCTCACCGTCTGAGTGCCGATCACGTTCCCCAACTCCGCCGTGTAGGTATTCACTTCTGTCGTGTCCGCATGGACCTCGACAGACTGGGCAGCGCTGCCGACCTGCAACACGAGATCAACGCGCTTATCTTCGTTTACCGTAAGGGTTACGCCATCCTGCACCGAGTGTTTGAAGCCGGCCGTCTCGGTTTCAACCCGATAGACGCCTACCTGCAGGTGGGGAATAACATACGACCCGTGCTCGTCGGTCGTGATGGAATGGCTCTCACCAGTAAGCGCATTGGTTACGGTAACGAGGGCCTTGGGGATGGCTGCACCTTGCGGATCTGCAACCTGTCCCAGGATGGTGCCAGTTGTCGATTGTGCATTCAAACCGATTGCCGTCAGAATGCACAGGATCGAGATCAACCACAACGAGATGCGTCTCATGCTTTCCTCCTAAGTTTTGCGCCTCATCGGCGCCTGTCACCTGATAGAACGTTCCCATTGCCCGTGCTTTGCCGAAGGGCATGGATTCCTCGCGTACCGACAGACCCGTCTCGATTTGTGAACTCAAACTGAGTCCTGCATCGGATGTGGGGTCCGGATAAGTAAACGCTTTCACGTTTCCGTATCAATACCCACCTGAATTTCAAGCGATTGGACTCCCGCGCTAGATGGTTTCGCAATGTATTAAACAGTATGTTGGACGCGGTCATGATTCTAAACCCTTTATTGACAAGCGATTAAGCACAACGCAACCTTCCTGCACCCGCCTCGAGGGCGGAACCGTTTGCTGTGCTAGAATGTCGGTCGAACAAGTCTTAAGGTCAAATGGCGCACCATAACACAGCTTCCGTGGCGCTGGTCCTGGATCCACCTCAGGCCGAACAGGTTCGCGACCACCTGAAAGAAGTCCTGCACAGCCATGAATTCGCCTCGAGTAAGCGCGCACAGGAGTTTCTCACTTTACTCGTCGACCGGTCATTAGCTGGCGAATTTGATTTGCTCCGGGAACGAATGATCGGAGCGGCGTTGTTTCAGCGGCCTGTCGGCTACGACACGGCCAATGATCCAGTAGTCCGCGTGAAGGCGACAGAGGTCCGCAAGAAGCTTGCCCTGTACTACCTCGAACGACCCGGGAAGCCCGCTGTGCGCATTGAGCTTCCAAGCGGGACATACGTACCCCGGTTTCTCTTTGAACCGGAAAATAGGCCCGCGGACCATCCACTACAGGCAGAGGGTGATTCAGGCCAACAGCCAAGGGCGGTAGGCCACCGCGAAGGAGAGCCTCCCGGGAATACCGGCCATTTGGCCGACGAAGAAAGATCGAAGCCGCGCTGGATACGGTTCGCCATGGCAGCCGTTGCCATTGTCGTCCTGGCATCGGCCGGTTACATGGGATTCCGTGACTGGCGGTCGAACACCCTGGCCCGGACGAGCATCCACTCGATCGCAATCATGCCGTTTGAGAATGTCTCAGGCGATCCGCGCCAGGATTACTTCGCTGATGGCATGACTGAGGAATTGATCGCTGACCTCGGACGGGTTTCCTCTCTCAACGTAATCTCGAAGACCTCGTCGATGAGCTACAAGGGCACCAAGAAAGCCCTCCCGGAAATTGCCAGGGAACTTTCGGTGGACAGCGTCGTGGAGGGCACCGTACTCAGGGATGGAAACCAAGTCAGGATCACTGTTGATCTCATCGATGCCAGGACCGATCATCCCATATGGACACACAGCTATATGCGTGAGACCGGTGACGTCCTTGCCCTTCAAGACGAATTGGCAGAGGCGCTTGCAGATTCGGTAAGCGCCAATGTGGTCCCGAGGCAGGGGCCCCATCAGATGCCTGTGGCTTTTGTGGGTGCTGAAGCTGAGGATCTTTATTTTCAGGGAATGCAGCGCTTAAACGCACTCGATGAAAACAGCGCGCTCAACTATTTCCAGCACGCAGTTCAGATAGCTCCTAACTTTGCGCAAGCGCACGCTGCATTGGCGAGCTGTTATGGCCGATTGGGGGAGAACGGTGTCCTCGACTACAGCGAAGCCTTTTCCAAACAGCGGGCGGAAGCTGCTACAGCCATCAAGCTGGATCCTTCTTTGCCCGAGGGTCATGCCGAACTGGCGAACGCCGCAATGAACCTGAATTGGGACTGGGCCACGGCAGCCATGGAGTTTAAGCGGGCTCTGGAACTTAATCCGAATGTGGCGCCAATTCGCGAAAGATATGCAGTTTACCTTGAACGAACGGGCAAAATGTCCGAAGCGGTTACTGAAGCGCGGCGAGGGCTTGAGCTTGACCCCCTTTCTGCGCGTTCCTTCTTGAACGCAGCGTATACCTACTATTTTTCGCGTCGGTATGAGGAAGCCCGGGCTACCATCAAGGAGAGTCCCCAAGATCAGGACGATCCCTTCTTGTTAGGTGACGTTTTAGCGGAGAAGGGAATGTACAAGGAAGCGATCAATGAGTTTTTGAAAGAGGGCGATTCGCCCCATAGTCTCGGTCATCTCGGCAACGCATATGCGCGAGAGGGCGACGTGCGCGAGGCGCACACGATCATCGCGAAGTTGATTCGGCGTGTCAGCAAAGATGAAATCGGTCGCTATGAAATTGCGCTGGTCTATGCCGGATTGGGAGACAAAGACGATGCGTTTGCCTGGCTTGAAGGGGCATATAAGACACACAGCGAAGGTTTGACGAATCTCAATATTGATCCTTGCCTTGATCCCCTCCGCTCTGATCCTCGCTTCGCCGATCTTCTTCGTCGAACAGGCTTGGCGCAATAATCAAGCTCGAACGATCAATCCTGCATGGCTGAACTGCTTGCCAACATCTGAACCTGTGCTTCGCCAAAATTCCATCTGCGGGCAAAGTGCTAAGTGTTACCGGAAAAGTCGGGAATGGCATTCGATCCGGAGTGGAGACAGAAGGAATAGCGGAGACGGAACGGAGATTTGAAAAGTCGCTGCCGGTCGACAAAGACACGTTGCTCCATTGAGTTTGTTTCCAGCGCTCCATAGTTTTCGGGAAACTCAAGCAGCAAGTTGGTAGCGATGATGCAATCCGCCAAGTCTCGGCAACGCCAAAATTCTGAGGGACATGCGCTGGTTGCGTTCTTTAACGCGTCCGGCAGGCGTTTGCTTCGCCAATCTGAGGTGCGTCCGGTCATCATGGTAATAGCGAACGTACTCTGCCATGAGGCGTTTCATATGGCGTTCGTTCAAAACGATCAAATGGTCAAATAGATCGCGACGACAAGTCTCGACGAACCGTTCGGCCACTCCGTTCTGCCAAGGGCTTCGAATCGCAATTCGGATCGGTCTTACTCCAAGGCTCTTTGCGGTCTCTAGGACCTCGCCATGGAAGGTGTGCTCGCGATCGAAGATCAGATACCTCGGCGCAGTGTCGTAGGGAAAAGCCTCGCGGAGTTGCTGAGATACCCACGGCGCCGTCGGATGCCGAGTGACATTCCATTGAAGAATGCGCCGCCGATCATGCGCAATCACAAAGAGGCAATACAACACGCCGAACCTAATCGTTGGCACGGTGAAGAAATCCATTGCCGCAATCGCCTCACGATGGTTGCTCAAGAATGTAGCCCAACGCTTGGCTGGCTCGGGATCTTTCGGCGCTTTTCGCATCCATCGCGGCACGGTTCGCTCTGAAATGTCGAAACCCAGCATCCTGAGCTCGCCATGAATTCGAGGCGCGCCCCAGGTGCGGTTCTCGGCGACCATGCGGAAGATATGTTCTCGAAGTACCTTGCTCGTCGGCTTCCTTCCAACTACGTCATGTTTCCGTGAGAGCCACTTCCAGTACAGCTCAAATCCGGCTCGATGCCAACGCACCACGGTCTCTGGCTGGACTAGGACCAAAGTCTGCCGCCACGCCGGCCACAGCTTCCGCAACGCGACCCAGAACAATCGATCGGAACTAGAAAATCGCGAATGAGGAAGGTTCCGCGCCAGGACCGCGAGCTGTTGCCTCAAAGCGAGATTTTCCAAAAGGAGGTCGCGGCGAGATCGAAAAGAGCGAACGACGAGCAAAACGAGGAGTCTGAGCGTGCGCAGTATGCGTTGCTTATATCATAGAAAACACAACCAGATTGGTGCGGATGGAATTTTGGCGAGGCACAGCGGCATGATTCACTGAATTTGACCATCTCTACGTTCCCTTACTATTCCCGACTACGAGAACCTGGTCGACAAGGTCACTTCCGTTCTCGGTGACCTCCACAGCCACCACGTTTTCAGGAATGCGTTTAGGAACTTGTTGAAATAGGTACACGGTGTGCGGCGTTGCACCAGTTCTGTTCGTCTAACAGGTATGCGTGGAGACGAGCGGATTCAGGATGGGATGTTCAGCTATGTATCGTTGGAGCAGCGTGTG
>DATCDL010000052.1:0-5661 GCA_036510715.1 Acidobacteriaceae bacterium | reverse complement strand
CTCGGGAACTCAGGTGATCTGGTGAACACGCTGATGGGGTGCCCTTGCTCGTCCTTGGTTGGGATCAAGAACCCCTTGTAGTCCGGCGCATCCAGCGTCGGTGCGATGCTGATCTTAAATCCGAACTTCTCGTTGTACTTGGCACTCAGCATGCCCACAACCTCGTTGCGGATAAAGTCCGTCTTGCCACAGCCGGGCGGCCCGACTAAGTGTATGGCATCTCCTGCCTCGTACATTTGCGGCACGATCTTCTGCAGATCTAATATTCGCATTTCTGCCTCCTGTGATTATTGGCTAGACTGTCGAGCTGCAAGCGCCAATAAACTTCAGCTCCTCGAACTCTTTGTTGTCCTCTTTGAACATCTGGCACAGGCCCCAGATGATCTCGTTGATAGCTTCGTTGTGCGCCTCAAGTTTCGCTTCGGAGAACTCACCCAGCTTGCGCGGTTGCTGTAGCTTCTCACGGGCTGCGCGGATTGACTTCGCGAAGCTCTCGTAGTCGCGCTTCGAATACTTGGTGCTCTGGCGACTGCGTTTCATTGGCCCATGGGGGAAGGTCACGCCGACAATGGCATGGTGTGCTTTGGAAGCCACTGGTTTCTCCTAGTTGATGCTCGCGGGATCAGCGGATAGCCGATCCAGATATGTCTTGACTTCTGTCATTCGCGCGACAATCTCTTGGTCGCATTCGGTGCAGCGGGCTATGACTTCCGGCTTCGAATTAGCCGGGGGTTTCACGATCAGGGCCGCTTTCAGCAGGTCCATGTAATCGTGGAGCCACGCTATCGGGACTCTCGGGATGAACTGCACTTTCTCTTGGTGCGGCATGCTCAGATGCTAGCATGGCCTTGAGCTGCTCGCCAGCAGCGAGCACAACTCGCAGCCGGTCGGCACGCCCCCGCGTGTTGGCCATCAGCGCCTTGCGCAGGTGCTCATCGCACAGCTTAAGCCAGTACACGTCGTTGTGCGCGCAGCCGCAGATGAGCTTGACTACTTTGCCGAACTGCGCCGACGCGGGATTCGCGGGCTTGGTCATTTGAACGATACCTCGCTGAGAAGAACGATGTGCGTCCACTCGTCGTAGTTGTGACAGGTCGGCGACTGCTTGCCGTGCTCGGCGATGTACAGCAGCTCGTGCACGGCGCAGCGAGCTTTGTCGTCGAGCCCTCTATCGTTGCAGTGCCTCACACAACAGATGCGCGCGCTGAACGCCTCTCGCGACACGGGCGACGGCATGGGATCTCCTATGGTATGACTAACAGCAGTGCCGGCCGGCACAGCAGGAATATATTCCCGTCCTCCGCGAGCAGAACCTCGGCGACGTGGCCGGGGCAGTCGTCTGTGATGGCCAGCACCCACTCGGGCGGATGACCCTGCAGGTCGATCTGACTCATCGGTCGATGCGGCAAGCTCGGCGTCGGAGCCGGCACCGACGCACAGCCGGCGAGCAGCGCTAGAAGTCCGTAGGCGGCTGCTTGGTGTAGTGTCCGATGCATGGCACCGTGCGCTCCATATAGTGGTTCTGGTCAACCGACTGCTTGAAAATCATAAGGTGTCGCGTGTCCATCTGTGTCGCGTCCACCCAGTACATGTGACCAGCCGTGTCGAATCCGTAGAACGACAGCGGGTGGTTGCATTGTTTGATCAGCACCGCGCCCAGCGGGAACGCTTTCGCGTTCAGCTCACGTGGCTGCGCGGGCTTGGTGTTGTAGTTATAGACGCCCTCAGCAGCGATCACGCCAATGGCGACGCATACTAAGAACTCAATCCCGAGTTTCATTTGGCCTCCATAAAAGAAAGCGCTCCTTGGCAGATGGGCGCCCGGGGAGGGAGGGCCACCTTATGCCGATACCGTGGTAACAGTACCGACATATACCAAGGAGCGCAATGGGTCGGGCTTAGACTTTCGTCTTCACCGCGGCGACCGCAGCGGCAAGCGCCACCTGCGGGGTGACGGCAGCCGCCGTCGCCGGGTCAACGACCTGCTTGACCTTTGCAAGGATGTTGCTCAGATCGGCCTTCGCTGTTACCAGCTCGGCACTGATCCACTTGTAGCCTATCGTTGCGCCTATGATCGCGCCGACGACGAGGCCGATTCCACCGTAAATTAGGTCCATGAAGATCTCCTTGGTTAGCTAGCTAGCCGGGAGACTCTACCACACTGCGGCGCCACCGACCAAGCGCTTGACAATGATCACTAATTCTTCGGGGGTGAACTGCTTGCCGTTGTTCTCGACCCACTTCCAAGGTGCGCCGGTGAGATGTGACACTAGCCCCGAACCCGACTCAACAAACGGGTGAGTGCTCGGGCCATGCGACTCGCGCGGCGCAAGGCACGTCGCGCACGACGACCACTCGGGCTTATCGCGCTTCGGCACGGTCGGCCCATACTGCAACGCGTTGATTTTCTGTAGGTGCAGTCCTATGGCCCTGTTCTTGCATTCAATTATGTCGCGCAGCGTATGGTTGATCCGTTCCGCAGTGCCCAACTTCTCGTTGTCATTGCTGTGCATTTTGTGGCAGACCTTGACCTCTTCCTGCAGATTGAAGATCGTTTGCCCCAGCTGCTGTATCTCGCTAGCTTGCGCCGCGTTTGCTGCATATAGGTCGCGCAGCTCTCGCTCTCGCGTGGTTAGCACGCGAGGTTTCTTATGGGTGTGTGCCATCGTGTCGTCTCCTTGATTGTTTGAAGCGGTTCTGCTCGCGGTGCTCCGTGACCAGTCCATAGATCATGCCACCGATGCCGATGGCCACTAAGCCTACTATCCACCACATGGGCGTGTCTCCTTAGTCTCTCGGGGGTGCGCCCCATCCGGCCAATAGCTGGCGCGGGGTGCGCTCGGGCTTCAGGTGCGTGGTCTTGCGTCGCGCTAGCGCCTGCCACTCGGCATCAGTCATTGAGCGGGCGCGGGGGACGACAGGGACGTACACCAGCTTGCCGATGGCTATCATGGCGCGTCGTACCACGTCTGGCCTGGCCGCCCGACATGCCTCAAGCGTCTCGCGAGCGTAGTCGTCCGGTGTTTTCTTAGTGCTCACTGGCGCCCTCCATCATCTTCACCAGCATGTCGATCACGCCTTCAGGAATAAAGGCGCAAGGGCAGTTCGCGGGCGGCGCGGGGATATCAAATATCTTGTCCCACACAGCACGCTTGATGTGCGCGATGTTCCCGGTGCGCTGCGCATCTCCGGGCTTCATTGTCTCAGCATCGCCCGGTGGCGCCTTCGCCTCGATCAGTGCGATATAGCCCTCTGCGTCCTTCGCTTTGCACGCGGGGCAGAGCCCCCAGCCTGTGACTGTCTTTGGCTCTAGCGACTGACGCAGCTGCCGCTCACCCCAATGACCCGGCACATGCTCCAGCCGTGTATCCAGCAAGATCGCGCCGGTGTCGAATTGTTGGGCGCACACTACGCAGACTTGCTGCTCCATGCTCACATGTGATTTATCTGGCATGTGGGATGCACTCCAGTAGTCCAACCAATTGGCCCAGCTCGTAGCACACCCACCATATCAGGCAGCAGGCGACCGCGACCGTAGCCCATAGAAATTTCATGTCTTGTTGCCCCAACTCAAGACGGCGGTTGCGACTCATTGGAGTCAGCCTCCAGCAGCGCACGCTTGCATGCCATGCGCAGCTTGGCGTAGTTATCCAGCGTCGGATCTATCCCGGTCTTGACCATGGCCTTCGCGATGTTTGAGCCTTCAAACACCATCGGCCTGCGGCGTCTGCCTTCTATAAAGTCGTACTTTTGACGCTCTGCCTTCGGCAGATTACCGTTACCGGGCGCACGCGCGACCTTGGCGATGATGGCATCCAGCAGTGTGCCGTTGCCTCGTACCGTCGGGATGTCACGGGCGACTAGCGTGAAAGCCAGCCAATGAGCGTCCCACTTCCAGCGCTCGTGTCTTATACCCTCTTTGATACCGGGCACGGTTGATCTCCTTGCGGGCTATGCGGGCGGCGGTGCGCTCAGCGTTGAGCTTGGCGAGTAGCGCGGGACTCCGGCGTATCACATCAGCCGGGTCCGTCTTCAGTTCCTTGTTCATCTAATTCTTCCTTCTCTTCGGCCTCGTAATTCATGGTCGCGGTCTCGAATGCGGCCTCGAAGTCCACGCCAATATGGTCGGCCCAGTGGATCAGATCGCATATCAGATCAGCCAACACTTCCTCGTTCGCGTCGCCTGAATGCACTTGGCCTGTCTCTTCTTTGAACTTCTCAATGGCGCTATCGGCCCACATAGCGCGCTGTTCATTTGTGATCGGCGGCACGACCTATCTCCTTGGTTGTTTGAATCGTTGTTGGTAGCGAGCCCACGTGAGCGGGCGGTAGCAATACAGCATGCCTGATGCATGCAGGATATATCCCGGCGCCCACTTCAGGACGCGTGGACACGGGCCGCGTGTGTTCACGCGCGCTTAGCCAGCCATCGGCCCTTGCTCGTGAGATTGGCGAGATGCCCATCCGCGCTGCCCATGTCGCGCTCGTAGCGCTTGATGGCGCAGCGGTCATGCGGGTGGTTGCGGATGCGGCGACCGAGTCTGCGCTTGCGATTGGTCTCGGTCTGGCCCACCTGCGCCTGATACATCGGCTTGTGCTTGGTGCAGCGCCTGAGCTTTTTGCCCTTGCCCTGCTTCTTCTGTTCGGTTGCCATTTGATCTCCGTTGTCACACTGCGCTATTTAATAGCGCACTCTGGTTCGTGGCCCGCTTCCCAACTGTGATCAGGTACATCCAGCGAGTTTGATTGACACTGCTTCGTGCCACTGCAGTCAACCTGCTCATCTGGCATGAAGCTCAGTTCATCTAATCCAGCAAAGTACAGCTGAATCTCACACAGCGACAGCTCCACTGTGTCCGCGTCGTCGGCGTATGCCTTGACTTTACGCAGCGATAATTCAATGGTCGGGTCGTCGTCCTGCATCATGACGCGATCCTAATAGGCACGAAATGGTGGTCGAACTCCAGCACGATTGCGCAGTGTCCCGGCCATGATTTCTTTAGGCCGCACGTCTTGCAGCGTGGCCCATCCTTAGCCTCCATCTGTCGGCTCAGCAGGACCGCGCGCTCGCGCGCCAACTCTTTGGATACGAACCGGCCCGCCGGGCTGCGCAGCTGTACGCGCACAGGCAGCTTGGGATTCTGAAAGAAGCTCATCGTTGTCCCCTTGGAGGGTCAGCTTATCGCCGCCCAATCGGTGGATGATTTCGTCGCGTGTCATCGCCACTTACCCCAAACGTGGTAGTAGATTGCATCTACTATATGAATGAAAAACCAGCCAATCATTTGTGTCTCCGTTTATAGGCCGCTTCGATCATTTGACGCAAGTCTCCCGTATCGGGCGGCAGCTTATCTGATGGCATGCGCCACGGTGCCGGCCGCCACGCGGCGTTCAGCTCAATGGCACGCGCGTTGTGCGCGTTGATCTCGTGTAGGTATAAAACCGGCTTGGAGGGCTGCGCGGAGACGTCGTACTTCTTGTTCACTCGTTCTCCTTCGTGTCATCTGGATCTACCAGGTACGGAAGCCTTAGCGCCGCGCGAATCATGCTCTCGATCTCCTCGCTGGTGTAATCAGTGAGGAGCGTTCCGTCGTCTGTTTCGTCGTTGCAGATCGTGTGCGGCTTCGTGCCAGCGCCGATCGTAGAAACATGCTCATCAAG
>DATCDL010000051.1:0-2829 GCA_036510715.1 Acidobacteriaceae bacterium | reverse complement strand
GATCAGCAGCCTGCGCCGCTGAGTAGAATGACTGCCCTGATGCAGTTTGAATCCAATACTTGCTACAAGCGAACCAATCTCCGCCGGACGATTCACAGCCCTCTCGTCTGCGCCCCAACATCTCTCGCGAACCTGTGCGAGCATCCTGCCCTTCCGAGGTCGACACCTTGAACCGTCTCGTACTGTTCTGCGCCACCGCGCTCGTTTCGCTCTCCTGCATGGCTCAAACGCCAGCGCCAGCGCCTGCCTCGAAGTCTCCCGTCAGCATTACGGTCTATGACCGCACGCGCGTGGACGTCTTTCAATGGTTCACAGCGACGCCCAATGCGGAGACCTACGGGTATCTCGAATCGTTACTGCGGATCGGCATCGCGCAGCAGCGCAAAGCTTTTGACTGGCAGTTCGAACTTACGCAACCGTCGGAGCTCTTGCTTCCCAATGACGCCGTCTCCTCTGTTTCGGCGCAAGGGCAACTTGGGCTGGGCGGCACCTACTACGCCTCGAACAACAACCAGACGGAAAATGCGGCGGTTGCATTGAAGCAGGGATTCATTCGCTTTCACGGGAGCACTCCGGGCCGCTCGCTGCGTGTGGGGCGCTTTGAATTCTTTGATGGTCAGGAGACGACACCCAAAAATCCGGAGCTGAAATTCCTGCAGACAAGCCGGATCGCACAGCGCCTGGTGGGCAACTTCGGCTTCTCAAATGGTCAGCGAAGTTCTGATGGTGCTGATGGCCACTACGACGGCAAGACGTGGGACCTGACGGCGATGGCGGCGCGTGCTGACCAGGGCGTCTTCAACATGAATGCCAATCCCGAGCTGAACGTCGATCTGCAATATCTTGCCTTCAGCAAGTACGACTTCAGCAACCACTTCCTGTGGCGCGTCTTTGCGATTGACTATCATGATGGCCGCACCGGGCTCACCAAGACAGACAACCGTGCCCTCGCCGTCCGCCAGGCGGACCACAAGAACATTCGCCTCGGGAGCTACGGAGCGAACTTCCTCACCTCCATCCCCGCCGGAGCCGGCAAGTTCGACCTGCTCGCCTGGGGTGTGCTGCAAAACGGCCAGTGGGGCCTGCTCAATCATCGTGCCGGAGCGATCGCCGTGGAGGGAGGCTACCATGCGACGCAGCTTCGCTCAGCTCCGTGGCTGCGCGCCGGATTCCTGCGCAGCACCGGCGACAACAACCCCACCGACGATCAGCACAACACGTTCTTCCAGGTGCTCCCCACGCCGCGCGTCTATGCGCGCTTCCCCTTCTACAACATGATGAACAGCAAGGATCAATTCATCCAGTTCATGGACAAGCCCGCGAAACATCTCGCCCTGCGGTCAGACCTGCACTTCCTGCAGCTCACATCCAACAAGGACCTCTGGTATCAGGGCGGCGGCGCCTTCGACAATAAAGTTTTCGGCTTCGTCGGGCGCCCCGCGAACCTGCACTCCAGCTTCGCTTCGGTCTTCGATGTCTCGGCAGACTATCAACTCACGAAGGACCTCACGCTCTCCGCCTACTACGCGCACGCGTGGGGCAAGAGTGTAGTCGCAGCAATCTATCCCATCGGCCACGCCGCGCAGTTCGGTTATCTCGAAATGGCGTACAAGTGGGGAGAGCCGCAGCGTCCATCGAAGTAGCGCCAGTCGCACACCCGCTGTTTTGAGGCCGAACCAACAGCGTGTATCCTTTGTTTTAATCCGTCTCGTTCGAAGTATCTGATCTCCACGCCTGCCGCTGGCAGGGATCTCGATACGACCTATCGCAGTCTGACCACTGCGTCATCTCCGTCTTGTAGAACCCAGGGACTCATGGCCCATGCTAGCTTTGACGGCCTCAGGGTACTCGCTCTTGAGAGCCGTCGCGCAAAGGAAGTCGAGAAGCTGATCCGCACCTACCGGGGCGAACCTTTCGTCGTGCCTTCCATGCGCGAGGTTCCGCTGGAGACGCAGACGGCTGCGCTCGACTTCGTCCGGGACCTGCTCGATGACAAGTTCGATCTTGTGATCTTCATGACCGGCGTGGGCGTACGTGCGTTGATGGACATCGCCAAAACGAAGTACGATCCGGCGCTCGTGGTCGACGCGCTGCGCAAGGTGCGCATCGTCGCGCGTGGGCCCAAGCCCGAGCAGGTGCTGCGCGATCTCAAGGTTCCGGTCCTCGCCACCAGCAGCGATCCCAACACGTGGCGCGAGGTGATGGCGCTGCTGAACGAGGTCTTCGGGCCTTCGCTCGCAACCATGCGCGTCGCACTGCAGGAGTACGGCGCCTCCAACCCCGAGCTCATCTCCGCACTCAGCGAGCACTGCCTCTCCGTGACCAAAGTCCCGGTCTACCAATGGGCCCTCCCTGAAGACCTCCAGCCCTTGCGCGAGTGCGTCCTCGGCATCACGACCGGGTTTGTCGACGTCGTGCTCTTCATGACGGCCGTGCAGGTCATCCATCTCTTCCAGGTCGCCGAGCAGATCGGTATGGTGGAGCAGTTGCGCGCCGGTCTGGCCTCGATGGTCGTCCTTTCCATCGGCCCCACAACCACCGAGGAGCTCACCCACTACGGCGTCATTCCAGACTTCGAGCCCTCCCGGCCGAAGATGGGTTTCCTCGTCAACGAAGCCGCGCAATATTCCGGAAAGCTTCTGAAGAGCAAGCGTGATCAAGCTGTCGCTGGACTCGAACCCGTCAGGCTTTCCGCAGCAGCCGATACCGAAGCGCCGAAGCCGACCGTGCGCCGCATCGCAGAGTCAACCTCCACCATGGCCGGATTCCGCGACGGCCTCCTGCCCATGGAGTTCCTCCATGAGCTCAGCAGCCGCATCGCCAAAGCCG
>DATCDL010000050.1:0-13492 GCA_036510715.1 Acidobacteriaceae bacterium | reverse complement strand
CTACAACCATCATCGCCACACCGACAACCAGCAATCCCAAGACAGCCAAACGACGAGCCACGCGAACGTCCTCCAGCGCGGGTCAAACCTACACCTGCGCTCTCTGTATTCTATCGCTATTCGCTGCGTCTGCTAGCATTCTGTCTGTCCACCAGATGAGCAAAGCCCCCCAAACCGGCGACGACAACAACCCGGCAGAGATCGTCCGTATCGAAGCTGCAGCGCTCGAGCACCTCGCTCTGCGCCTCGAAGGCCCTCAACGCCAGGTCTTTGACAACGTCGCGGACCTGCTCACAGCAACCGCTCTCAGCGGTCATCGCGTGGTGCTCACGGGTATCGGCAAGAGCGGCCTCATTGCCCGCAAGATCGCGGCAACACTGCTCTCCACAGGAACGTCAGCACAGTTTCTACACCCGACCGAAGCACTCCACGGCGATCTCGGCCTGCTCAGCAGCGGAGACGTTCTGCTCGCCCTCTCCTACTCCGGCGAGACCGAGGAGTTGTTGCGATTGCTGCCCGTCCTTCCGCGCCTTGGCATCACGCTTGTGAGCTTCACCGGCTGCGCGAACTCAACCCTCGCCAAATCCAGCGCGCATGTCCTCGACGTCAGCGTTGACCGCGAGGCCTGCAACCTCCAGCTCGCACCAACGGCCTCAACCACCGTCATGCTTGCACTCGGCGATGCTCTCGCCATCGACGTCAGCCGCAGACTCAACTTCCAGCCGCAGGACTTCGCCGAGCTGCATCCAGGAGGACAGCTTGGCAAGCGCCTCATCACCATCGATCACCTGATGCACACCGGCGAAGATCTGCCCATCGTTCCTCCCGAGGCAACGCTCCCCCAGATCATCCACGAGATGTCGGCTAAGCGCCTCGGCATGACCACCGTTCAGTCCGCAGGCAAACTGCTCGGCATTCTCTCCGACGGCGATCTCCGCAGACTCTTTGCCAGCAGCGGACCCGAAGCCTTCCACAAGACCGCAGCCGAGATCCTCAACCCCTCACCGCGAACCATCGCATCCACACCCTTCGCGGGCGATGCGCTCGCACTGATGGAACTCCACAAGATCACAGCCCTCATCGTCACCGAGGACGGAACCGCCGACTCAGCCGTTCTCGGCATCCTGCACCTGCACGATTTGCTCGCCTGAACGCCCGCGACGAAGATGCGCTCTTTCCACTCCGATACAATCGGAGGGATATGCATCGTTGGTCCAAGCTCTTCATTCCCACTCTCCGCGAGGCCCCGTCTGACGCGGAGGTCGCCAGCCACAAGCTCCTTCTGCGCGCCGGCTATATCCGCCAACTCGGAGCAGGTATCTACAGCTATCTGCCCCTCGGACAGCGCTCGCTGAACAAGATCGTTGCCATCGTGCGCGAGGAGATGGACAAGATCGGCCAGGAGTTCCTCCTTCCCGCCCTGAACCCAGCGGAAATATGGCAGGAATCGGGACGCTGGACAGGAATGGGCGACAACATGTTCCGCCTCAAGGACCGCAAGGGAGCTGATCTCTGCCTTGCAATGACTCATGAAGAGGTCATGACCTCCATCGCACGCAGCGAGCTGCGGAGCTACAAGCAGCTCCCGCAGATCTGGTATCAGATCCAGACCAAGTTCCGCGACGAACTGCGGCCAAAGTCCGGTCTCCTTCGCGTCCGGCAGTTCCTCATGAAGGATGCGTACTCCTTCGACATCGACAATGCAGGTCTGGACGACAGCTACAACAAGCACGACGCAGCTTACCGCGCCATCTTCACCCGCTGCGGCCTTGAGTTCGTCGTCGTCGAGGCTGACTCCGGCGCGATGGGAGGATCACAGTCCCAGGAGTTCATGGTCTACACCGAAGCTGGCGAAGACCTCATCGCCAGCTCCGCTTCAGGCTATGCAGCGAACCTGGAGAAGGCCACCAGCAAGCTTGCACCTGTCCACGACCTCGCACCCACCGGAGATGGTCTGCCTGAGTTAGTGCATACTCCCGGCAAAGCCTCGATAGCCGATGTAACAGCCTTCTTCGGCATCCAGTCCTCCCAGGACATCAAGTGCGTAGCCTTCATGGGATCTCCCGCGCCGCCCCCCTTCGGAACAGCCCCCGACGGCTATGTCATCCAGGCTCCTCCATTCCGCCCCGTCGTGGCCTTCCTGCGTGGCGACCACCAAGTCAACGAAACCAAGCTCAACACCCTCGCTGGGACCACCGAACTCCGCCCCATGTTGCCCGAAGAGCTTCAACTCCACATCGGCGGCCCTGCAGGATTCCTCGGCCCCATCGGCATTCCCGAGATCATGACAGGCGGCTCACTCAACGGCCTCAAGAGCGGCAAAGCACTCGATAAGCTCAAGGGTGTTCCGCGCGACAACCCCGTCGAAGGGCTAAAGACCATCGTCGTGATGGATCTTGGCCTGGAGGGTCGCACCAATCTCGTCGCCGGCGCGAACAAACTCGACCACCACTACCGCAACGTCACACCAGGTCGCGACTTCACCCCAACCCTCATTGCCGACATTCGCAACATCAACGAGGGCGAACTCGATCCTGTCGGCGGCCAGCCGCTGCGTCTTGGCAAGGCTGTTGAGATCGGCCACATCTTCAAGCTCGGCTACAAGTACTCCCAGGCCATGGGTGCAACTGTGCTCAACAAAGACGGCAAAGAAGTCATGCCGATCATGGGTTGCTACGGCATCGGAATCGAGCGCATCCTCACGGCGGCAATCGAATCCAGCGCTGCGAAGTTCGCCACGGAATCCGCAACCGAACAGTACGCTCTCCCTGTTGCGATCGCGCCGTTCGAGGTCGTCATTACCGTAACCAATGTTCGCGAAGATGTACTGCTCGCAGCCGGCGAGAGGCTGGCCACGGATCTCCACGCAGCAGGTATCGACGTGCTTCTCGATGATCGCGACGAGCGCGCGGGAGTGAAGTTCAAGGATGCTGAACTGATCGGCGTTCCCTACCGGATCAACATCGGCAAGAAGCTCGCCGACGGGCAACTCGAACTCGTTGACCGGCTAAACCATACCACCACAGATCTTCCTGTAGATACCATCACAAAACACCTGAAATCGCTGCTCGCTGCGTCCAAAATCTAGGCACTTATGAACCTTCTCTATGCCAGTTAAACTCAAACTCGGTAGCAACAGCCATCCACTCTTATGGAAGTTGCTGCGCATCAGCCTATTGCTGCTCGTAGTGTTTGCCGCAGTTGGTGCTGCTATCTTCGGTTACTTTTACCACGAGTATCGAGGACTAGTGGATGAACGCCTCGCTAAGGGACCACTGTTTGCCGCTGCAGCACAGGTCTATGCTGCGCCACAAGAAGTGCGTCCTGGACAGCAACTGTCCGCCGCTTCGATCGCTGATGCTTTACGTCGCGCGGGATATAACAGCAACCCACAACTGGGTAGCTACGAGCTTCGGAATAACTCGATTCTCATCAAGCCTGGTACCCAGAGTTACTTAGCCATGGATGGCGCCACGATCACCACCACTGGCGGTCAAGTGAAGAGCATCACGGCGGAAAACGGTGCTGCATTATCCGCTTACAAGCTGGAGCCGCAACTCATCACAGCGCTGTCCGAAGATAAAAACCGAACGAAGCGGCTCCTTGTCACCTATAACCAGATTCCGCCACGCATGGTTCAGGCCGTGCTTGCCATAGAAGATCGACGTTTTTTTGAACACTCCGGGATCAACTATGTGCGCACAGCCAAATGCGCTTTCGAAGATGTCATCGCTCACCGTATGAACTGCGGTGGCTCAACGCTTACCCAACAGTTAGCACGCGGCTTTTTCCTGTCTCCAGAGAAGACCTACTCAAGGAAAATCGCCGAGATCATGATTACATTTCAACTCGAAGCTCGCTTTAATAAGCAACAGATCTTCGAGATGTATGCCAACCAAATCAATCTTGGGCAGCGCGGCAGCTTTGCGATCAACGGATTCGGCGAAGCGGCACAAGCCTACTTCGGTAAGAATCTGCGTCAACTCAACCTGGCAGAGTGCGCGCTGCTCGCAGGCATGATTCAGCGCCCAAATTATTTCGCTCCTTACAGGCATGCAGAGCGCGCCATGGAGCGGCGCAATCTAGTACTCGACTCAATGGTGGAGACGGAAGCGATTACGCCGGCCGAAGCCGAACGGGCAAAGGCTGAGCCGATCCGTCTGGCTCCGCCGAACGCAGACGCGAGTGAAGCCCCTTACTTTGTCGACCTCGTTCATGATCAGATTGTGCAGCGACTAGGCGACTCCGACACCTCACGTGGGGCTCTTCGCATCTACACCTCGCTCGACCCCGAGTTGCAGCGGGCCGCCTCCGATGCCGTCGAAGCCGGCATGAAGAATGTTGATGAGCTGATCCGCAAACTACACAGGAAAGGTGACACTGCCATCACCTATCCTCAGGTGGCGCTCATCGCGCTCAACCCCCATACGGGACAGGTTCTCGCCCTCGTAGGGGGCCGGAACTACGGCGTCTCGCAGCTCGACCACGCCGTCGCCGAGCGTCCTACAGGGTCCATCTTCAAGCCCTTCGTCTACGCAACTGCCTTCAACACCTCGCTCAATGGAACCTCGCTCAGCGGCAGTGGCGTATTCACGGCGCTCACGATGCTGAATGACGATCCACAGGATTTCGGCATCAATGGACAGTCCTACATTCCGGGGAACTTCGTGAGGGGTGAGTATCCGGGAATGGTCACGGCAGCTGACGCTATCGCTCACTCGCTCAACATCGCCACGATCGCCCTGGCGCAAGAGGTCGGATACGACAATGTCGCGGCTCTGGCTCACTCGTCCGGTATCCCTAACGCGCGTCCTACGCCTTCGATGGCCATTGGTACGTACAGCGCAACTCCATTGGACATGGCAGGAGCTTATACCGTCTTCGCCAACGGTGGTGTTCACCTCAAACCCTGGATGCTCGCCAGCGTGCGCAACGCTAACGGAGACATCGTCGCTGACTTCGCGCCTGAGGCCAAGCAGGTGCTCGACCCTCGCGTGGCCTTCCTTACGCAGTCTCTGCTCGAAGGCGTCATGAACCGAGGCACTGCTTCCTCGGTTCGAGCCCATGGCTTTACCGCTCCAGCTGCGGGAAAGACCGGAACCTCTCACGACGTCTGGTTCGCCGGATATTCCTCCAACCTGCTCTGCATCATCTGGGTAGGCAATGACGATTACACCGACATCTCGGCCGGACTCACCCACAAGGTGCAGGGAGCAGACACAGCAGCTCCGATCTGGGCAGGGTTCATGAACCGTGCGATCCGCATCCCGCAGTATTCCGACATGAAGCCATTCACTCCGCCAGATGGCGTTGAAGTACTGCGCATCGACCGTGCTACTGACCTGATCGCCGACGATTCCTGCCCGACTGACTCGATCTCGGTAGCCTTCCTCCTGGGAACCGCTCCGCAAAGCACCTGCTCTCACATGGGTGAGAACTCCCAGTCACTCGGCAGCAAGATCTTCGCGTTCTTCGGAGGGAAG
The DNA here is from genome assembly GCA_036510715.1 of Acidobacteriaceae bacterium. Taxonomy (GTDB): domain Bacteria; phylum Acidobacteriota; class Terriglobia; order Terriglobales; family Acidobacteriaceae; genus Granulicella. The sequence continues at coordinate 8,009 of DATCDL010000050.1, read as the reverse complement.
TCGGACAAGTCTGCGACAACTGCTCCGAACTCCACTCCAACGGCTGGTACTACCTCCACTCCGGCGACTACTCCGCCTGACGCCCAACAGACAGAACCTGCCAAGCATCGCAACCTGCTACAGAAGCTCTTCGGCACAGGCAAGGACAAGCCCAAAGATCAGCCACAGTAAGGATCGATCGACGCCAGTGAGTGGATCACCTCTGCTCTCCCTGATCGTGCATCGTTACGACTCCTGCGCATAGCCATCTTCCTTGGGCGGTGGAACCGTCGCAGATTGCGCTGGATGCAGCAGAAGGCTGCGACGGATGTTGAAGCCCAGCGGCGCTGCCTGGAATCCGGCGTCGAGCAGATAGCGAGCGATTGGGTGCTGATCCACTGGAGAGCCGTTGACCGTGGTGATCAGCATTCCGGCGCGACTGCGTGACGCATCTCCGGCATCGCGCTGCACACTCGCTACGAGGAACTCTGCCAAGGCTGCGGCAACACGCGACAACGCAGGCTCTGCTTCGGGCAGCAGGACCTGAAGGTTGGGATTACCACGTCGGAGGTAGGCTGTGAGAGCTCCATCGACGAGCACGACACTTGCGCCAACGCTGCGGGTGAGCGATGAGCCTGCTTCGGGCGGCGATGGCCAGCGCAGGAGAGCTCCGTAGGGATTCGCCGGGTCGGTTGCTGCCAGCATCACGACCTCGCTCGCGTCGGTTTGCGCGCTGGTTCGGAGGGAGCGGAGAAGGTCTACAGCAGCAGGCATGGCGAATTGGGTCGCGCCGAGATCGGCGGCGAAGTAGCCTCTGCGCACGCGACCACTCTCCTCGAGGAGCTTCATCACGTCGTAGATGGCGGAGAAGCCTCCGGGAAGGTTCTCTGCGTGCGCAGTCTCGCGGAAGACGAGGCCATAGCGCGTGAGCAACTGCTGTGCGGTCGCGTGACTCCAGGATGTCTGGCGCGCTGGCGTGTTGGACGTTGCATCCAGACTCTCGAAGGCTATGGTGTTAAGGCTCCATCTGCCTTGAGCGGTTGGAGGGGTCGTTCGGCGACTGCGGAATCCGGTCTGGTTGTGGTTGCGACGCGTCTGCTTGGTGGTGCGACTGCTGCTGGAGGGTCTCTCGCAGTAGGCTCGGAGAGCGTGGAGAGCGTCGTTGGTGAGCAAGCCTCGCCAGACGAGTGACCAGAGAGCGTCGAGGGTCTCGCCTGGATATCCTCCTCCGATGCTGTCGTGCAAGGGCTGGAAGAACGATGCTCCGTTGCTGCGAAGGTAGTCGACGATTCCCTGTTCCCTGCTGTCGAGACTGCCGTTTGCGGAGGACGTTCGTGGGGGCCAAAGCAGACGGAGCTTCTCGGCGAGGTAGAGACCGATGCGACCGTCGTGCTCGCCGAGTGGATCGAAACCGGTCCAGACGACTTCGCCTGCGGCGATGAGGGTGTCGAGGTCTGCTGGCTTGTAGCCGACGATGCGCGCAGGGAGAATCTCGGTCTCGAGGATGCTGGCTGGGAGCGGAGCTCCTTGCAGGCTCTCGATGGTGTCGAGGAGAGCATCGAGTCCTCGGCGAGGCTGAACGACTCCTTGCCAGTGCGTGAAGAGTCTGGCGAGCGTGCGCTGTTCGACGGGTTCGACTTCCTTGCGGAGCCTGGCGAGCGACTTGCGGCGGATTGTGCGCAGGACTTCGGCGTCGATCCACTCGCGGTTGAGACCTCCTGGACGGAATCCACCTTCGATCACGCGACCGAGACTTACGAGGTGCTGCAGTACCGATTCGACCGCTTCTCTGGGCAGACTGTAACGCTGGGCAATGTCGATGGTCGCAAAGGGACCGTGCGTTCGAGCGTAACGTCGTACGAGATCGAGCATTGCATCGGGAGCTGGTTCGAGGAAGGCTTGCGGCAAACCTGTGGGCAACGAAACACCGAGCGCATCGCGAACGCGAGCAGCATCTTCGGCGGCGATCAAACGCTTTTCACCGGAGAAGATGAGTTCCAGGGCGCGCCGGGCACGGAGGAGGCGATCCACGCTCTCGGCAACCTCAGGAGTAGCGCTGCGAGCGGCTAGCTCGGCGCGTGTGAGGTCGCCGAGGCGGAGGAGAAGGTCGTGTACACCATCGAGGTTGCGTGCCTTGTAGCCCTCGGCGATGCACTGGAGCTGTTCCTCGGTCTGCTCGATGGCTCCGACGTCGAGGAGCTCGCGGAGGTCAGCGTCGCCGAGCAGCTCGCGGAGCTGGTCCTGGTCGATGGAGAGGGCTTGAGCGCGGCGCTCGGCGAGTGGAGCATCGCCGTCGTAGATGTAGTTGGCTACGTAACTGAAGAGGAGAGCTCCGGCGAAGGGAGAAGGCGTCCGCGAGTCGACGAGGTGGACGCGGATGGAACTGTTCTGGATGGAGTGCAGCGTCTCCATCAGCGCGGGCATGTCGAATACGTCGCGGAGACACTCGCGATAGGCCTCGAGGAGCATAGGGAAGCTGGGATAGCGCGCGGCGACGCTGAGCAGATCGGAGGCTCGCTTGCGCTGCTGCCAGAGCGGGGTTCTGCCATCGGCTCGGCGACGCGGAAGGAGCAGAGCGCGGGATGCTGCCTCACGGAACTTGGCGGCGAAGAGCGCGGTCGAGCCGAGCTGCTGCAGGATGAGCTCGGAGGCTTGCTCAGGTGCCATGAGGAGGAAGGCGGTGTCAGGCGGAGCATCGGTCTCGGGGAAGCGGAGGACGAAGCCGTCTTCACTCCACATGGTCTCGACGTCGAAGCCAGTAGCCTTGATGCGGGCTGCTGCAGCCATTGCCCAGGGAGCATGGACGCGGCTGCCGAGAGGCGTGAGGACGCAGACGCGCCAATCACCGAGCTCGTCGCGGACACGCTCGATGACGATGGTGCGGTCGTCGGGGACTTCGTGCGTGGCGAGCTCCTGGTCGGCGAGATAGCGGAGGACGTTCTCGGCGGCCTGTCGGTCGAGGTCGTGCTCGCGGGTGAGCCTGGAGACTGCGGCGCTGCGGGGCATGGAGCGGAGCTCGCGGACGAGAGCTCCGATGCGGCGACCGAACTCGATCGGTCGGCCTGCGCGATCGCCGTGCCAGAAGGGCATCTTGCCGGGCTCGCCGGGAGCTGGGGTTACGAGGACGCGGTCATGGGTGATCTCGTCGATGCGCCAGGTGGAAGCTCCGAGGACGAAGGTCTCTCCGGTGCGAGCCTCGAAGACCATCTCCTCGTCGAGCTCGCCGACACGAACGGGCTTGGTGCTGTTGGAGAGGAAGACTCCGTAGAGGCCGCGATCGGGGATGGTTCCGCCGTTGAGGATGGCGATGCGCTTGACTCCTTGACGGGGCGTGAGCCAGTTGCGGGTGCGATCCCAGGTGATGCGAGGGCGAAGGTCGGCGAACTCGTCGGAGGGATAGAGTCCGGAGAGCATGTCGAGGACACCGTTGAAGGCGACGACGCTGAGGGCGGCGAAGGGAGCGGCGCTGCGGATGAGGGAGAGGAGAGCAGCGTAGGAGATTCCTGGTGCTTCCTGCTCGTCGTCGGTTGGAGGGCGCTTGCGTCGGAGAGCTGCTTCGTCGGCGGACAACGGAGGATGAGCGATGGTTGCGACCATCTGCTGGGCAAGGACGTCGAGCGGATTGCGGAGGAAGCGCGTGGACTCGACGTGACCTTCGTGCATGGCCTGCGTGACTGCGGCGCAGGCGATGAGATCGGCTCTGTACTTGGGGAAGATGATGCCTGTTGAGGGAGCTCCAACCTGATGGCCAGCGCGGCCGATGCGCTGCATTCCGCTGGCGACGCTGGGAGGAGCTTCGATCTGGATGACGAGATCGATTGCTCCCATGTCGATGCCGAGTTCGAGAGAGGAGGTGCAGACGAGGGCCTTGAGTTGGCCGGCTTTGAGGAGCTCCTCGATCTCGGTGCGCTGCGCTGCGGCGAGAGAGCCGTGATGAGCGCGAGCGATGGGTTCGCCGGCGAGCTCGTTGAGGGCTCCTGCGAGACGCTCGGCTACGCGACGGGCGTTGACGAAGATGAGGGTTGAAGTGCGGCTGCGAACGATCTCCAGAAGGCGCGGATGAATGGACTGCCAGATGCTGGTGCGCTTTGGGGTTGGTGAGGAGGGATCGTTGGGAGGTGCGTCGATCGCCGCTAGCGTTGCCATGTCTTCGACGGGGACTTCGACGATGAGGTTGAGGTGCTTGCGAACTCCTGCGTTGATGATGGTTACGGGACGGAAGAGGGCGGTTTCGTCGGGTTCGGCTGGTTGGTTGTCGGTTGTTGGTTGCTGGCTGACAGCGCGGATTGTGGTTCCGTTTGCTCCGCCGAGGAAGCGGGCTACTTCCTCGAGGGGGCGCTGCGTGGCGCTTAGGCCGATGCGCTGAAGGGGGCGGTTGCAGAGGGCTTCGAGGCGTTCGAGGGAGAGGGCGAGGTGCGCTCCGCGCTTCGTTGGGACTAGAGCGTGGATCTCGTCGATGATGACGGTTTCGACGGAGCGGAGAGCTTCTGCTGCGTCGGAGGTGAGGAGAAGGTAGAGAGATTCGGGCGTGGTGATGAGAATTTCGCCAGGATGACGTTTAAATCGGGCGCGATCGTTGGGGCTGGTGTCGCCGGTGCGGACGCTGATCGCGGGGAGGTGGACCGGGACGCCTTCGCTCTCGGCCAGGGCGGCGATGCCGGCGAGGGGGGAGCGGAGATTGCGCTCGACGTCGACGGCGAGAGCCTTGAGGGGCGAGATGTAGAGGACCTTGCAGCCGGGCGTTGGCACGCTGCGGAACATTAGCTTGTCGAGACACCAGAGGAAGGCGGTGAGGGTCTTGCCGGTGCCGGTGGGGGCGAGGATGAGGGTGGACTCGCCGCGGGCGATGGCGGGCCAGCCTTCGCGCTGCGGCGCGGTGGTCTGGGCGAAGGTGGAGTGGAACCAGCGGGCGGTGATCGGGTGAAACGGCTCCAAGCCGTTGTCCTGCGCGGGCGGCAGCGGTGTGGGGACGGGTGCCGGGGTCGCCCTGGAGCGGGTCTTGCTTGCCGGTGATGGGGTGGGGGGCTTGGGCACGGGAGTTGGTCCGAGGTGCGGATACGCTATGGGATGCCGGGGCCGTGGGGCGGGCCCCTCCCCTCCCATACTTTTTGACCTAAACTATTCCATTCAGGTAGGTTAGGGGTGGACTTGTGTAAGTACCCCCTGCTCCTCATCCGGTACAAGCGGGTCTTGGGACCTTATCTGTCTGGGGATGATTCAGGCTCTAGTTAAAGTTTAGCGGATTGGAGGGGGTAACTATGCCAAGTTTTAAAAAGTTTTATCGGTAATAATATACTTGACAGACCGTAGATTTAGGCCTAATCTAAGTACATGGAAACACCGAAGACACTCCTCGAAGCCATCAAGTTCTTCTCAGATAAAGAGAATTGCCGCCAGTTCATGATCTCCGTGCGCTGGGCTGATGGCGTTGTGCGGTGCCCGACATGCGGGTCTGAGGGTGTTACCTATCTCGCCACAGCCAACGTCTACAAGTGCAAGACAGTTCACCCTAAGCAGAAGTTCTCTCTCAAGGTTGGAACCGTGTTTGAGGATTCCCCCATCGGCCTAGACAAGTGGCTCCCAGCTTCGTGGATGCTCTCAAATTGCAAGAATGGTATCAGCTCGTATGAGCTTGCCCGCGATCTCGGGGTGACTCAGAAAACAGCTTGGTTCATGCTGCACCGCATCCGTGTTGCCATGACAGATGAGACAGACAAGATCGGCGGCAATGGTCCCGTAGAGTGCGATGAGACCTTCGTCGGCGGCAAGGTCAAGAACATGCACAAGAGCAAGCTCGTCAAGGGACAGGCTTATCAGGGACAGGGCAACAAAGCCGTTGTGATGGGTATGTTGGAGCGCGGCGGACGCGTCAAGGCTAAGGTAGTTGCTGGTCGTAAGAAGCTGCACATCGACCACGTAATGACTGAGAACATTGAAGCCGGATCTCACATCATCACCGATGAGTTCAACACCTACGGGTTTCTCTCCACTCCCTACAACCGCGAAGTAATCAATCACGCGATGGAGTACGTGAATGGCCACATCCACACAAACGGTATTGAGAACTTCTGGAGCCTGTTGAAGCGGTCACTCGGCGGCACCTACATTTCAGTCGAGCCGTTCCACTTGGACGCCTACGTTTCAGAGCAAGTATTCCGCTACAACAACCGTAAGGACTCGGACGATTCCACGCGCTTTGCTTCATGCGTGATGGGAATTCAGGGCAAGCGCCTGACATACGCAGAGATTACGGGTAGGGGGTTGCAAACGTAAATTGATAGGCAAGACGACCGTGCAGAAGTCTAACGGCGTTTACTATCGGAGGCAGAAGCGCGGGAAGCCTTAGCCGCTTTCTCCGCTTCTAATCGGGCCTGAATCTCGGATCGCGGGACAGATACCAGCTTCCGCATAAAAGTTGTGAACTGCTCGAAATCGCCCTCTGCGTTCTTGGCGGGACTCGTGGGGATATTCGTAGCCATCGGAAACGAGGGTACTCCGATGTGCGCCAAAAATCAAACCGCCATAGGGGAGAGTTGTATGTGGCTTGCTGGTGGCTATTTCGACGAAAGCTTTGATGAGTGCGAAGATCGCTGCTACACAATCGCTGGATATATTGGCCCTCAGCTCCCTGCCGTAATTCTTGACCTCCGTTGGAAGGATCTCCTCAAGCATTACAACATGGCCTATTTCAAATGCTCCGAATTGGAATTCGGGTTTGGGGAGTTTGCACAATACCGCGATGATCCAAGCAATATGCAGGCTCCCCTCTCTGCCCAAGAGAAGGCGAAGATACGTGAGATAAAGACGGCCTTCGTTTGCGCTTGGGTGTCATAGTCGCAATACAGGACGATGTGCTTGTAGGCACCGAAGCCATTCTGAAGTTTGGCTTTTTGAGAGAAAACGGTCAGCACGCCGGGATTATCTACGTGTGCAAGGGTATGGTCGAACTTGAGGTCAAGAACCCCTGCATCGTCCCATCCCGCTTGCAGGCGGGCTAGGGGCGAAACCATGCGGGCGCAATCCAATGGTAGTACGGGAGTGCGCCACATGCAAGCAATCGACGCAAGAGAGCCGACAGCACCCATCAGTAGTTCGCATATTGAATCTCGTAAGAATCCTGCGGGAGCGACTGAATCCAATGCGGGCCAAGTGGACAGTGGAGGAAAAACTGCCACTTCGAAATTGTGGAACGTATCTCTGCGATGGACTGCCCCCTGGCCGCGAGTGTTTGGATTTCTATGCGAACTTCGCAGTTGTTTTGGCCGCATGGCCGTAGCGCGACAACGGGGATGGTATATTTCGGGCCGGACTCTAGCCGCTGACGCTGAATTTGATCTAAAGTCCTATTCGAATCCTGATAGTCGGCTACGCGTCCGCAGTGCGGACATGCAACGATTAGATCAAACTTACGAATGGGTATCCATATCGGATTCGTGGCTTTTTGATCTCGGATGGGATCGGGGAGCCAAATGGAAGGACAGCCATTCAAACAATGAACTTTGACGACATTCACTAGTCCCATAAGCGATTAGGTTATCAATTTTACGATTGTCTTTGCTGCCCTGTCACGGTGTCCATAAAGCTAAACCCCTTGCCGTGGTCAGTCAACTATATTATTACCGTTTTATCTGGTTTGGTTTGTTGGGGTTACGTGGATTTGCGAGGATTTGGGGGCTTGACAGGTTTTGGGTGGAGGGCGGGAGTTGGGGTATGGGGCGGGTCTCAAGACCGTTCGTGGTGGCGGATGAGTCACGAGAGAGGCTAAAGAAGAAGCAGATCGCCGCGGGATGACTGCCAGAAAGGCAAGGGCAAGAACGGGCGCTCGCTTCGCGAGCGAGAAGCAGGTTCCTCGCTGCGCTCGGAATGACAGACAGAAAGACAAGGGCAACGGCAAGGGCAAGGGCAACGGCAACGGCAACGGCAACGGCGACGGCAAGAGCAGCGGCCAATGCGGGGGTCCTTCGCTTCGCTCCAGGATGACGGCGAAAACGTGCAACGGCTACGGCGGGAGTTGGGGTTGGGGCGGGTTA
>DATCDL010000049.1:0-4444 GCA_036510715.1 Acidobacteriaceae bacterium | reverse complement strand
CGCACCCCAGGCGCCCGTCACATCGCTGCATGTACCGACAAAGGGCGCAGATCACGGATCTGCGCCCTTTGCTTCGTTCGAGTTGCGTTACTGCAGCGTTCCGCCGATATACGTGTTTCCGCCGCTCGGCTGTTGCGGGTTGCGAACCACGAACACCACGTCATCGCCTGACTTCAGACCGTTGACGATCGCACGATAGCTCGCCATATCCGTTACCGGTTTGCGATTGATCTCAACAATCACCGCACCCTGGAACAGACCGATCGTGTCAGCAAACGTTCCCGGCTTCACGTTGGTTACGGCTACTCCGCCCGTGATGTGGAGGCGGCTCGCCAGGGCTTCGGGCGTTGACTGCACCGTGATGCCCAGCTTGCTCTGCCCTTCATCTGGGGCATTCGCTTCATTGGATTCGTCGCCGCCGCCCTTATTCATGTTGTCGTAGAGCTTCGTCCGGTCCATGATGGCGACATCCAGGCTGAGTTTCTTGCTGCCTCGCAAAATCCCCAGCTTCACCGTCGACCCTGGATGTTTCGCCGATACGATAGCGATCAACTCATCGCCGTTCTTGATCGGAGTTCCATCCACCGAGACGATCACGTCCTGTGGTAGCACGCCAGCCTTCGCCGACGGTCCGTCCGGAACCACCTGGCTGACAATCACGCCGCCATTCGCAAACCCATACATGCGTCCCACAGCCGAGTTCGCTGCAGCCTGGAACTGCACACCGATCGATCCACGAATCACCTTGTGTTCCGGCCCGATCAGCATGTTGTACACGCCGGCGATCGTGTTCGACGGCATCGCGAAACCAATGCCCTCGGTCGCTCCCGACTGCGTAAAGATGGCCGTGTTCATGCCAATCACCTGGCCCGCCATATCCACCAGCGGTCCACCCGAGTTGCCCGGGTTGATCGCCGCGTCCGTCTGGATAAACTTCTGGAATTCGTTGGTCGCAATTCCATTCGCATCTCCGCCTTCGTCGATGGATCTGTTCTTCGCCGACACAATGCCAGCCGACACCGTATTGCGCTGACCGAATGGCGTTCCAATCGCAAGAACCCAATCTCCAACCTGGATGCCGTCCGAGTTGCCCAGCTTCACAGTCGGCAGCGGAGTCTTGCTATCAATCTTGATCACCGCGATGTCCGTGTCCTTATCGACGCCTACCACCGTCGCAGGACGGCCCGGATCAGAGGGATCGTCAGGATCGGTCGAAAGCTTTACATAGATATGGTCAGCATGATCGACGACGTGATTGTTCGTAATGATGTAGCCGCGGGGATCGACAATGTATCCCGACCCAAGAGCGCGCTGAGGCCCCTGCATCTCTGGAGCGGCGCCTCCCCCACCCTGACCGCCAAAGAAGTGGTTGAAGAAGTCCTGCATGTCGCCCTGATCGCCATTCTGATCCGGCTGTCCATGTAAAGCGTGCGGTCCCTTCTTCGACTCCTTCGGCAACGACTCTGTATTGATGTTCACCACTGCCGGCCCCACTTCTTTCACAATGGCCGAGAAGCCAGTGGATAGCGTGGTCGGGTTCGGAATCACGATGGGCCGCGCGTCGCTGCTGTCGACCTTCTGCTGTTTCGCGCTAACGTTTCCTGTCAGCATCGAGCCAGCAAGAATACCGACGGAAAGAGTTGCGAGGATGGTAAAGGTGGTAGTCATGCGGCCGCTGCGGATCTTCTTCCACAAGCCCTGACCGAAACGATTTGTTGAGTCCATTGCTGTATTTTTCCTCGTTCTGAATTCTTAAGATTCTCAAGATCGTTCCGCGGAAACGCTGGGTCCTCCGCGGGTTACGCATTTCATTCTCCACTTGGATAGACGCGACCGCTGGCGAAAGGTCGCAACACGTTGCAAGTTGACCATGGCCGGGTCGAACATACCCTACCTTCAAAGTATGCACCCCAAACCCTAAGCGCCCGTAATGGGTAGGAGTTGACTCCTGCCCCGGGAGGTTGGCCGGAGCTCCGCAAGAATGATCCCCCCCAGGATGAATCCCGCTCCCAGCAGCGCCCGTCTCCCCAGCTGTTCCCCGAAGAAAAGCAGCGATGTCAGCCACGCAAACACCGGCTCCAGCGTAAAAATCAGCGCCGTATGCGACGCCGGCATATGTTGCTGCGCCCAGCTCTGAATCGTGAACGCCGCCGCCGTTGCCAGCACCGCCGTCACCCCCAGCGCAATCCACACCATCGCCGTTCCATGGAAATACATCCGCCCCCCCAGCGGCAGCGTCACCAGCATCACCAGCGCCGCGAACCCGATCTGCAGCGTTCCCAGCCTGCGCGCCGAAACCCTCGGCGCCGCCCGCGCCAGCATCAGCAGATGCGCCGCAAACGCCACCGCGCACCCCAAACAAAGCCACTCCCCCAGACCGATCCCCGAAAACAGTCCCGCTCCCGAACCCACCGGCGTCGTCAGCAGCACCAACCCCACAAACGCCAGCAGCGCCCCCGCATACGTGTCGATCGACGGCTTCAGCGATCCCGGCAGCGCCACTCCCGGCAGAGCGCTCAGCAGCGGCACAATCACCACCACCAGACCCGTGATAAACGCCGCCTTTGACGCCGTCGTATGATTCAGCCCCAGCGTCTGAAACTGGTACCCCAGCGCCAGAAAAACTCCCGCCGCAGCCCCCAGCTTCAGATCACTCGCCTTCAGCCCCCGCATCGCCGGCCAGTTCACGGCCGCGAGCACCGCAAACGCCAGCGTCATCCTGATCACGTTGAACACCAGCGGCGTAGTCTCCACCAGCGCCGACTTCACCAGCGAAAACGTAGCTCCCCACACCAGCACCACCGCCAGCAGCAGCAGATGCGCGACCATCGTCCGTGAGCGAAACGAACTCATCGTGCCTCGTACACCGTCTTCCCCCCCACCACCGTCCTCAGCACCTTCGTATGCAGCACCTCCTGCGGCGACACCTTCGTAATATCTCGATCCAGCACCACCATGTCAGCGAGATATCCAGGCTCCAGCCGCCCCTTCATCTTCTCCCTGAACTCCGCAAACGCCGACGCCTGCGTATACGCATAGATCGCCTGATCGATGGTGATCTTCTCCTGCGGCTCAAACGTCTGCGTGCCCTCCACATTCTCCCGCGTAATCGCCGCATACAGCCCGCGGAACGGCGAAATCGACTCCACTGGATAATCCGTTCCGAACGCCAGCGTCACCCCATGATCCAGAAACGACTTCCACGCATAAGCCCGCTTCGACCGCTCCGGTCCCAGTCGCGCCTCTGCCCAGGCCATATCTGTCAGCAGGTGCGAAGGCTGCATGCTGGCAATCACTCCCAGCTGCGCAAACCGCTCGAACGCTCCTGGCGAAACCACCTGCGCGTGCTCGATCCGAAAACGAAAATCACTCGGCTTCACCGCCGTTGGAGGTTCCGTCACAACCGTAGCGTCCGGATTTCTGGGCGGCGCCGGAACATTCGCGGGCCGGCCCACCTGCTCCGCTGCAGCGAACGCATTCAGCGCCATATCGTTTGCCAGATCCCCAATCGCATGGAACCCCAGCTGGAACCCATCCGCAGCCCGCGCCGCCGACATAGCATTCAGCTTCTCCTGCTGATAGCGGGCAATCCCCGCGTTGCCGGCATCATCCGCATACGCATCATTCATCGCTGCCGTCCGCGACCCCAGCGACCCATCCATAAACGCCTTCAGCATCGCAAGATGCAGCAGCGGATCGTCCGCCCGATGGCTCGCCCTCCGCTCATCCAGAACGGCCACTGGCAGATCGAAGGCGATCCACTCCGAAATCCGCAGCCGCAGCTTGCCCTCGTACTCCATCTCCCCCAGCACCATCCAGTCGCCCCAGTCGGAGAAATCCTGGATCGACGTCACCCCATGCGACAGCGCATCCTGAATCGACAACTCCAGCGCTTTGCGTCGGGTCGCAACGCTCGGCGGAGGAATATGCTGCTCCACCAGCGCCAGCGCCGGCCCCTCGCGAATGATCCCCGTCGCATGTCCCTCCGAGTCGCGGTCAATCTTTCCGCCCTGCGGATTCGCCGTCTCATCCGTGATCCCCGCCGCAGCCAGCGCCGCACTGTTCGCAATCGCAATATGCCCATCCGTCCGCCCCAGAAGCGCCGGATGCCCCGCACTCACCGCATCCAACTCCTGCCGAGTCGGCAACTTCGCCCCCGGCCACTTCGTATGGTCCCACCCTCCGCCCTCGATCCACTCTCCCGGAGCCAGCGTCGCAGCATACGCCTTCACCTTCGCCAACATCACCGCCAGGGAAGGTACATTGTCCAGATCCAGCGTCAGCCGCTGCTCTCCCGCCGAAGCAATATGCGTATGCGCGTCATTGAATCCCGGCATCGCAAACGCTCCCTGCAGATCGATGGTCGCGGTATGCTCGCCCTTCAGCGCCCGTATCGCCTGGTCGCTCCCCACACCGACAATCTTCCCCGCCCGCACCGCCGCCG
>DATCDL010000048.1:0-2173 GCA_036510715.1 Acidobacteriaceae bacterium | reverse complement strand
TGTCGCCGTTCAGGGGCTGAACGAGCCGTGTCTCAATCAAACCGAATCCAACCGCGTTGACGTTTACGTTGTACCTGCCCCACTCCTTGGCCAACGTTCTGGTCAGGCCGATCACACCCGCCTTCCCGGATGAATAGCCAGATTGTCCCGGATTTCCGTCGGTTGCGGCAATGGAAGTGATGTTTACCACCTTGCGCATCACTCGCCGGCCGCTCGCCGACTCGCTCTTTGCGCTCTCCCGAATGTACTCGGAAGCCGCGCGGAGAATCCGGAACGGCGTCACCAGGTGAATGTCCAACATGGCTTGAAACTGTTCGTCCGTAGTCTTCTGGATCACGCTGTCCCAGCTATAACCAGCGTTGTTGACGATGATGTCAATCGAACCAAACGCGTCCAGAACAGCATCGACGACTGCCTTCGGAGTAGAGGGGTCGGTCAAATCTCCAGTTACATGGCGGACACGGTCGGGATGCTTGAGATCCGCTTCTGCCTCCAAGAGCAGACCATCGTCCATATCGTTCAGCATGACGTTTGCGCCGGCCGCCGCCAGACGTTTCGCGATCGCTCGACCGATTCCCCGGCCGGAACCGGTCACAAGTGCGGTCTTGCCTTGCAGGGTAAACGGCGACTGTGCGGTATCCGCCGCGGCCGCGGGCTTGCCATTACCCAGTGAACTTTGCCTATCGAGCGTCAAGGACATCGTTAAAATCCTCCAGTGTGTCGTGCGCCACAAACAGCGCCTCGCGACATCAGTATTATATATGCAGTGCAGCATTTTTGGGTTGCATTGCAGCATAGATATGCTGCAATGCAACGAGTCGGAAAGGTCGACACACGCCAGACTTGCGAGAGTTGTATCGCTGACCGCCAAAGGGTAATCGCATAGAGGAGTCCAAATGGCACGAGTAGCATTGGTAACGGGTGGCACACGAGGAATAGGGGCGGAGATCAGCATTGCGTTGCAAGAGGCGGGACGAACGGTTGTCGCCACCTACGCAAGCAATGTTCAGGCTGCGGAAGCGTTTTCGAAAGCAACCGGGATCAAAGTCTACAGATTTGACGCGTCCAATTTCGAGGAATGTACCGAGGCAATGAAGAAAATCGTCGCTGAAGTTGGCCCCATAGAAATCCTCGTGAACAATGCGGGAATTACCCGCGATGGGACGCTGCAGAAGATGGACCGAGACATGTGGGATGCGGTCATCGACACCAACCTCGGATCCTGCTACAACCTCTGCAAACTCACGTTTGACAGTATGCGTAATGCGAAGTTTGGACGCATCGTGAGTATCGGCAGCGTCAACGGCCAGGCAGGTCAGTACGGCCAGGTGAACTATGCTGCAGCAAAATCTGGCATTCATGGCTTCACCAAGGCCCTGGCACAGGAAGGCGCGCGGTTCGGTATTACAGTCAACGCGATCGCACCAGGTTACGTTGACACGGAAATGGTGCGGGCAGTGCCGCCTGAGGTCCTGCAGAAGATCATTGCGCGCATCCCCGTGGGTAGACTCGGCAAACCTACTGATATCTCTCGGGGGGTGGTATTTCTCACCGCTGACGATTGCGATTTTGTGACGGGATCCACACTCTCCATCAACGGCGGCCAGCACATGTATTGAGCATCTAGGCGGGTACGGCGTGCGACAGGTTATGCAACCCCGCACGAAGGTGTATGCGAAAAGGTGTGATGCGAAGCACCGCTAATTCTGTCGCCACCTCCTATTCTTACGATCTGATGGTGACAATCCAAGGCCTATAACCCGCATTGGCACAATGTCATTGCGAGCAACGTAACAATTGAAGTGAGGATCCACATGGCTCAAGCTATTGATTCTTCGTCGGCGCCGTTCAAATCTCCGCGAACATCTTCTGGAAGTCACGCGTCGACCGGAGCTGCGACGCAGTCTCCGATCGGTGCCTCAGGTGAAGACCACACCGTTCATCAGTGCGTGCAGGACATAGATCCGTCCCATACCTCTACGGCTTCACACATCGCAGACTGCAATCTCGAGTGTTGCACTTGTGCAATTCGTTGGAGTGCCCGGCGGAATCTACTCCAAAGCGAAGCATAGATATGGGTTCTGACGCAGCATTCGCCTTTCATCACGATCAGCCTGGCGACCCCCAAACAGGCGTGTACTTCAAGACAGTTCAGCACTGCCACAGTAAGTTC
>DATCDL010000047.1:0-3764 GCA_036510715.1 Acidobacteriaceae bacterium | reverse complement strand
AAGGCGACGAGGTGACTTGTGCGGAGCAGGTCCGCTGCTCGGGCGAGATCCTCCGGATTTGACGCATCGAGATGAAGGGTATGAGACATATGCGGGCTTTCCCATCCTAGCGAATTGGAGAGTCTTCCGCGTCTTCCACAGCCCGGAATAGACTCTCGCGGGGCGAAGGATGCCGACGTATACTGACGCCATGCAGGCTGCAGAGATCGAGCTGAAGTTTTGTGTAGCGGATGTCGGAGCCCTTCGTTCGGCCGCCAATCGGCTGGGATTCAGACTGGTGACCGATCGTACCTTCGAGAGCAATACTCTCTACGATACCCCGGACCGAAAGCTGTTTGTACGCAGGCAAATCCTGCGGGTACGGCAGTATGGCGCTCGCTGGACCGTGACCCATAAGCGGCAGGCTGACGGTGGCGACAGCGACCTGCGGTACAAGACGCGCATCGAGACAGAGAGCCAGGTGGAAGATGGTGCCGCAATGGCCGAGATATTTAAGCAGCTTGGGTATGGCCCGGTTTTTCGTTACGAGAAATTCCGCACCGAGTTGGAGCTGACTGAAGGCCACCTTGTTCTGGATGAGACGCCGATCGGCGTCTGGGCAGAGCTGGAAGGTCCGCCGGAATGGATCGACGCGATGTTGGCAGGGCTGGAGATTGCGCCGGAGTTGCTGTCGACGCAGAGCTACGGAAAACTCTTCCTGAGCTGGAAGCAAGAGACAGGAAGCTCCGCGGAGAATATGACGTTCGCCGAGGTCACAGAGGCTGGATCGCTAGTAGCTGTAGCAGCCCTTCGTTAGAAGATCTGGAAGTTGACGTCGATGTAGAGGTCAACCTTAACTGGCTTGCCATCCTTCATCGCTGGCTTGAATTTGTATTGGCGAACCGCCTCGATGGCCTTCTCGTCGAGTCCCATTCCGACACCGCGGACAACCCGGATGTGGGAAGGACTGCCGTTCTCATCTACCCAGAGATAGACTTCGACGTTGCCGGAGAACTTGGCTTTGCGGGCCTCTTCGGAGAATTCCGGCTCCACACTATAGAGGACGACGGGCTTGCTGACCCCACCGCCGATATGAAATACGCCTCCGCCGGTATTTCCGCCGGAACCGGGCCCAATCCCTGAGCCGCTACCGGAGCCCAGGCCAGTGCCGGTGCCATTTCCCAACGAGACGCCTTTGAGGTTGGAGTTGGGCATACCGAGATTCGGCATATCGTTGGTGGCCATCTTGAGGTCTTTTTGTACGACGACGGTCGGCTCCATGGCCAATTTCGGGGCAATCGTCGGCGGTGCCTTGGGAGGAACAATCTGTTCCTGAGCGAGTTTGGGAAGCCGACCCTTGGTAACGGGCGCGAGATCGTGCTGACCACCTCCGCCACCAATCTGCACGACCTTGGGAAGAATCGGAGGTGGAGGGGGCGCGGTGAGGGTCGTGACGTCCACCTTCGGGGCAGTGGTGACGTGAACCTGCGTGGCGATGAAGATGGCGATCAGGAGAATGAGCAGAACGTGCGCGCCTACTGCGAAGGCAGTCGAGGCGGGGCTTCGCTTGGTCGCCATGCGGTCAGGGACGGCGATGGGCTTGGATTCCAGCACCAAAGGAGGAAGCTTGGCAGGAAAGAAGACATCGCGGAAGCTGGAAATCAGGGAGGAAAACACGCCCTCTTCCTTGATTTCACCGCTAAGATGAACGACGTCCGTCACGGGACCTGACGCTGGAGATGCGTGACCGGTAACGATCTGATTCGTGGGCGGGGGTGGGAGTGTTTCAGTATCAGCCATAGGGGAGGAACGGGTCTCGGCGCAATCTTCTATAACGTTATCTTCAGTAACTTAGGATGCATGCGGCGAATGCTGTTTTGAACCTTCTAAATCAATTCGTTGCCGAGCCCAAGATCATTCTACAAACTCTTGCCCGGGTTTGCTCTCTACATTAGACGCATGACGACGGAAAGTAGTTCTCCGGGATTCCAAATGTCTCTCCTGATGGGCTAAAGCGCGAACAGACAGGTCTGCCCTTTACAATAGAAGTTTGGCCACGCAGGCCGAAGAATTTTCTTTGGCCGCAGGGAGCAATGGAGATGTCGATGTCGGACGATGACAAGAAGAAAAGCCTCAAAGGGACGCTAAACCTACCAAAAACCGAGTTCCCGATGAAGGCGAACCTTCCCCAAAATGAGCCTGCCAGGCTGGCGGGATGGGACGAGGTGGGCCTGTACGAGCAGATTCGCACAGCGCGCGCGGATGCGCCAAAGTACATCCTGCATGATGGCCCGCCGTACGCGAATGGCGCGATTCACCTCGGCCACGCGCTGAATAAGTGCATCAAGGACTTTGTGGTCAAGACGAAGACAATGGCTGGTTTCGACGCTCCGTATGTGCCGGGCTGGGATTGTCATGGGTTGCCGATCGAGATCAAAGTAGACGAGAAACTGGGCGGCAAGAAGTTGGAGATGGACCCTGTCGCAGTGCGACAGGCTTGCCGTGAGTATGCGGCGAAGTTCGTCGACCTGCAGCGCTCTCAGTTCAAGCGGTTGGGGGTATTTGGCCGGTGGGACAAGCCTTACGCGACGATGGATTTTCCTTATGAGGCGCGAATTCTAGAGACGTTTTATGGATTTTATGAAAAGGGATTTGTCTATAAGGGACTGAAGCCGGTGTACTGGTGCTCGCACGACCACACGGCGCTGGCCGAGGCTGAGGTTGAGTACGAGATGCACACGTCGCCAAGCGTGTATGTGCGGTATCGGTTGACAAGCGATCCGGCGAAGATCCATCCGCGGCTTGCGGGTCGTAAGGATGTCTACACGATTATCTGGACGACGACGCCGTGGACCCTGCCGGCGAGCATGGCGGTGGCGTTTGGGCCGGAGGTGGAGTACGTCGCGCTTGAAGGTATCGACGGTTCGATTTACATCGTCGCTGACGATCTCATTGACGTTGTCATACAAGCGTGCTCGTTACAGGTCACGCGCACGCACGGTGCGACAAACATCATTGCTCTCTTTCCGGGGTCGAAGCTGGATCGCGCGACGTTTGCGCATCCGTTTCTGGAGCGCGAGATCCTGGGTGTGAATGCGGACTATGTGACGACCGATCAGGGTACGGGCGCAGTGCATACTGCTCCGAGCCATGGACCCGATGACTTTGCTACGGGCCAGAAGTACGAGCTGCCGCTGGTGTGCAACGTGGATGCGCAGGGCAAGCTGCGGAACTACGAGGGACAGCCGTTTGATGGGATGTTTGTGCAGAAGGCGAATCCTGTAATCAAGGAGCTGCTGCACGAAAAGGGCGCGCTGATGGGAGCATTCGATTTGAACCACAGTTATCCGCATTGCTGGCGCTGCCATAAGCCGTTGATCCTCCGCGCCACGGAGCAGTGGTTTATCTCGATGGAGACGCCTGTGCTTTCTCCTAAGGGCAATGGGACATTTCGGGCGAGGGCGCTGGACGAGATCTCTCGTGTGACGTGGGACCCGGCGTGGGGGGAGGAACGCATCTCGAACATGATCGCGGCGAGGCCAGACTGGTGCATCTCCAGGCAACGGATCTGGGGAGTGCCGATTGCAGTGTTTCTTTGCGAGGCATGTCATGAGCCGCTGAATGATGAGGTGATCAATAAGAGCGTTGTTGATCTGTTTATGAAGGAAGGCGCGGATGCCTGGTACAAGTATGGTGCCGATACCCTGTTGCCTGCCGGCACTTCATGTAAGGCGTGCGGTGCGGTGATGCAGTTTCGCAAGGAGATGGACATCCTCGACGTGTGG
>DATCDL010000046.1:0-8750 GCA_036510715.1 Acidobacteriaceae bacterium | reverse complement strand
CGAAGGCAGTTTTGACATGATTTCGCACACCCTTCTGCCCAAGCAGGTCACGCCCTTTGTGATCCGGTTCCCCGGCATTGACTTATCCGAGGTCGGGAGCATCCGCATGGTTCCCCAATCCGTTTTGGTCTCCGCATCTGCGGACCCGGTGATCGAGGTGCAGAACCAGCAATACAACGCTCCTCCGGGAGCGACTTTGACCGGTCAGCTTTCCAACCAAAGCGGGCAAACAGTCAACGTAGCGCACGTCCTGTCATCGTTCTACGACAAGAATGGCCAACTAGTCTGGGTGGCCGGCCAATATATAGACCGAGTTCTCCAGCCCCAGATACCCGTCGATTTCCGCATTTCGGTTCCAGAAGATATTGCGAGAAAGATCAACACCGAGCGAACCGTCGTATCGACATATGCGGTTGGGAGTTTCCAGTGAGGCCTGGCCGGGTATTCGCATTCGTAGCAACTGTCGCACTGACAACAGCGACGGCGGCCGCCGGACAGAGCAGCGACATGACTCTTCCTCCCAGCGTCGCTGCTGGAAGTGCGTTCTCCATTGCTACCAGCGGAAGCGGGAAGGCGGTTCTTTACGTTGTCGGACCTGGACAGGCCGTTCGGCACGATGTGGTCATGGGACAACCCGTATCCTTCGCAGCCGGAGTTCTCTATAACGCTGGACATTATCTGGTAATTCTTGCCAAAGATTCCTCTACGGATACGGAGGCTCTCGATGTAGTCCCTGCCCCTCGACCGGAGACGCTGGGCTTTCTTGCTCAGCCGTCTCGACTTCCGGTAGGAGTTCACAATGGAATCAGTGGCGCGGTGTATGTCTTCGATGCGTACCATAACCTCATTACGACACCGATGACGGCCTCGCTTGAGCTATCGAATTCATCCGGCACGATGCAGTCTCGAAGCGTGCCGACGCAGAATGGCCTGGCTTGGGCTGAGATGGATTCGGCGTCTAAAGAAGGCGCAGTAAAATTTGTGGCCCGGATCGGCGGAATCTCGAGCACCCGCATTATCGATCAGGTTCCCGGCGATCCCTGCGCCATCACCATCAGCGCACAGCCGGAGAATGGGAAGTTGCTGGTACAGACAGCTCCCGTGCACGACTGCAGCGGCAATGCGATTCCAGACGGGACGATTGTGACCTTCACCGAAACCTACGATGACAAGCAATCGACTGTTGATGTTCCGCTGAAGCAAGGGATCGCGCGCGTGACCATGCCGGCGTACAAGGGATCGAAGATTTCCGCGGCAAGTGGGGTTGTTGCAGGCAACGAGATCATATGGGGTGGCGGGCGATGATCAAATACGTCTTGATCATGAGTTGCGCGATGAGCCTCCCCATGGCGGCTCTGGCAGAACAGCAGCCCACCGTCAATATGGAGCCGCAGCAGTTGCGTGGTTCCCGACCCATCGAGAAGCAGACCGAGACAGCCGTGATCCGCGACTATCTAGCTGCATGGCAGAGTCTGCAATCGGCGCTCGATCATAATCAAGCAGCACTTCTGGATGCGAATTTTGTCGGCCCTGCTCTGGATAAGCTGACAAATACCATCGAGGAACAGGCCAGCCTGGGAATCCACGCCAGGTATCATGCCCGCTCGCACGATTTGCAGTTTGTGTTTTATTCACCGGAAGGTTCATCGATTCAGCTAATTGATACGGTCGAATATGAGCAGCAGGTGCTCGATCACGATAAGGTTCTAGCAACGAAGCCGGTACGCGAACGCTATCTCATCGTGCTCACACCCTCCGAAGTGCGATGGAGAGTGCGGCTCTTTCAGGCCGACGTCCAGTAAGATCCACGTAGTCTGGATGAAGGCTCACGAAGAGCTCTCATCCGGCAGTAAGGGCCCTGAACCAAACCCTCAGGCATATCGGTGCAACGTCTTCAATTTGCCTACCGTTGTGTCGTGGTTGCCAGGGAACTCTTCACTTGATTGTTCAGCGCTGTCTTGGATGATGGCTCGGTACAAGTAGGAATTCCGGGCTCAATCTCTGAACCCTCTTCGTAGTCATTCCAGGTTTCAATCATCACAAAGGGTATCGTCTGTCCAGCAGGAAAGAACTTCCGCCACATGTTCAGTGTTTCGGTATAGGTCTGACCGCAGCGAGCCGAGATGTGCCGGTTAAGACTCCAGGATGCTTTGTGATCGTCTAACTTCGGCCACGCTCCACCGACGATCAGCTTGTCGGAATATTTCTCCGCCATATTCTTGTAGAAGTCTGCGAGATACCGATCTCCCCAGTTGCTCCCATCAGCAGCCCAGCCCAGCGGACCCGGATTGATCCATGGATAGAATCCGTCAAATGCATCTGGGTGTGGACCTGGAAGGTTCTCCTGGATGAGGAGTGGCGCGGGGTTCCACTTGTTCACCACCGCCCTTACCTTAGCCCAATCCGTATGGTTTCCATTCGGAAAGACGAAGATCAGAGGCCTTCCCTGGTAGGTAAGGTATGCCTGGTGCCCTGGCGCGTCGGGCGATAGATAAATGTCGTGGAACATGGTGAAGTCCGCGATCGCTTCGTCGGTTGCGCCTTCTTCTACATTCGCCTCTTCGTACATCATGGCGACTTTAAATTCATTCTTCGCCGCAAGATTCTGAACGAGCGCATAGCTCTGATCGATAAATGGCTCGCGGTCTCCATACCAGTCCACAACGAAAGCGGAGATTCCCATCCCCTTCGCCTTGCGAATCTGATTGCGAATCACCTCTGGATCATGGGAAGTATAGCCCACAGAAATATGCTTGGGCGTGCCAAACCACGCTTCATAGACTGCGATCACCTCAGGAGACGAGCCTGTCGCTCTGTACGTCAGTTGCACCGGAGGGGCCTGACCGAGGCAACCATGGATTAAAAAAAGAAAGGAGAGGAGTGTAGCGCTGACACCAGCAGACATGTAAGTATTATCCAACATACCTGCTCTGAAATGGACCTGATCGCCTTAATAACAGATGACTTAGATAGACCACGCGCTTCTTGGCGTTAAGCCTTCCTAAGCATCTTTAACAGGCGTTTTCGCATCATCTTAGAAGACCTCATGATCGTTGGTAGCTCATAACGTGTTGAATAGACCGACCGACAAGTCGAGAGAGTTGAAGGCTCGAATTATCTCTGGGAGCGTTGTTTTGCTCTCGGGATCGGGCTTGGCTACGGCCATTAACCTCGCCTACAACATGGCAGTGGCTCGGTTTCTCGGGCCCAAAGGCTTTGGACATGCGACGGCTGTTTACACGTTGCTGACCATTACCTCGGCGGTAACGCTGTCCTTTCAGATCACCTCAGCAAAGGTCGTAGCGCAGCAGGATTCAGCGGAAGGAAGAGATGCCGTCTATCGCGATCTCCAGCGAGCAGCATGGGCATGCGGTCTGCTCGTGGGACTTCTCCTTATCCTGTTCCGCCAGGGAATTACCGATTACCTGAACCTCCCCAGCACGATGCTCGTGGTGTTTCTAGGGATCGGCGCGGCATTCTACGTGCCGCTAGGCAGTCGTCGCGGCTACATTCAGGGCGTATACGGATTCCGCAAGCTGGCGAAGAATCTCGTACTCGAGGGGGCCGTTCGACTGGGCGGATCTCTGCTCATGATCCTTCTCGGATTCGGAGTGATTGGTGTCATTGCGGCCAATGCAGGTGCGATGGCCGTGGCTTACTTTGCTATTGCGCCCAAACTCGTGCCGCGGATATCCAACCCTCTCCGATTCATGCATGGATTCAGGGAAATTACCCAGGCCCTCGTGTTTTTCTCCGGGCAGGTGCTGATCAATAACTGCGATATTGTCCTGGTAAAGCACTTTTTTGCCGCCGAGCAGGCTGGGCTCTACGCGGCGGTTGCGCTGGTCGGGAGAGTCACATTCTCCTTTTCATCCGCAGTAGTCAACAGTATGTTCCCCGTAGTTGCGGGCACCGGCGCAGAAGAGAGAAAGAGCCTGTCGCTCATCGCAACCTCGCTGCTGATGGTACTGACAGTTGGCAGCGTCTTCGCACTCGCCTTGCGCTTCACACCCGCCTGGATCTGGACAAAGGTCTTCGGATCAAGTTTCGAGATCGCCGGTCCGCACGGCTTTCCCTACCTCCTGGCGTTGTATGCGATTACAACCGTCATCTACTCGCTCAGCGTCGTCATCATTACCTACGAGATGGCCTACAAAATTGCGAATACGAGTTGGTTTCAGCTGGTTTTCAGCGGTGTGCTGATCGCGAGCATCTGCCGATTCCATGATTCCCTGCTACAGGTCATCGTGGTGCAACTGGTGCTCATGACCGTCATGCTGTGCATCGTCGGCCTTCAGTTCCTGATAGGAGCCCTCCGAAACGCAACGATGCTCATTAATGTTGGCTCCCGCGCCATCCATCTTACGAAGCGCATCTCAGAGGATGTGGCCATTGCAGAATTTATCAAGAGCGACTTTGAAAATGCTGCTTATCACAGGTATCATGATGCGCTCCGTACTATGGTGTTCGCCCCGGACTTGGAGGACCCAGGCGAAAGCGCAAAGCGGCGAGCCCTTCTCTTTCTTCGCCACCGATCCCTGTGGAAGGAACTACCACTCGATACCGAGTGGTACGAAGCGGAGGTGAGTACAGATGACCTTGATCAAATACGAGTTTTTCCACGAGCCCATTGGAGAAAGTTAGCGCGAGGAAATTTTGAGATTACGAGAGTAGTAGAGCACTTGCGGAGTTCGCAGCGTAAAAAAGAGGATCCTTTTGCAGATAAGATTTCCGGTATCCGTAATGGGCTACTGCAAAACGAATCCACAACAGGCTCGGTTGTCCTGATCGGATTGAATGAAAGTGAACCGATGACGATTCTCGACGGAAACCATCGATTTGTCGCCGCAGTGCTGGAAGGAAGAGTGGACCGGCTTCGGTTTGTATGTGGACTCTCGCCACAGATGAATCGCTGCTGCTGGTACAGAACGAACCTACGCAACCTCATTCACTACGGAAATAATCTTGTTCGGCAGCATGTAGTTTTTCATCGAGAAGACGAACTAGAACGCCTCTGCAAAGCGTCCAATAGATCATGGACAGACGTCGTACCCCGCAACTCTTTGTAATTTTGAACGTTGACACTATGGACGGACCCCAAGGTGAAAGGAAAACACAATGACAGGCAGCAAACGAACCGTAAACTTACAGCAGATGCCGGAGGAAGTAACTGAGTCTGTGCAGACGGTCATTCTGCAATCTCTTGAAAGAAAGTGTGCCGAGACAGAACGTCCTCGATTTGTGCTCGATTGTTCCCTTGTACGCAATATGGATACCAACACCATCCAACTTTTGCTTTCCTGCCTGGAAGAGGTAATGAAGTGTAACGGGGATGTACGGCTGGCGGCTCTGCGTCCGGAGGCGGAAGATACGCTCCGTCGTTCAGGAGTAAGCCGTCTGTTTGAGATGTACGCAACCGTTGAAGCGGCTGTTCAGAGCTTCCAAAAACGTGCTGCCAGCATGGCGCCTCTTGATTTCGAAGTCGAAGTTCTCGACCTCAATTCCGGACTTGCAGCGTAGCCGCCGCGTGGCACCTTATCAGCGAGTTTGAGCAAGAAATGGGTTCCGGAGCGACCGATGAGAAACTTGAAGTCCTGGCTGGTGCGACAAATCATCTACTGTCTGGCGGTCTCTCTGGTTGTGCCGCTCGGTTTAGCCGAGACGAATCAAGGACTTGCGGCAAGTGACACCGCGGGTAACAATAATTCGACCGTGACCCGCGTTGTTGGTCAGTCGGGGGTAGGCACTGCAACCAAAGCAGAGGTTGCCCCAGTGACAACTTCTCCAGAGAATCCCGAGGCACCCCTCCCGCCAGTTGCAAGTCAGGCCCCACAAAACAGCACCCCGCAACCTGCACAGAACAAACAGGATACCCAGTCCACTGCGCCAGTCGGTACGGCGGCAGCTCCCTATCAGAAGCAAGAGGGAATCTCTGCATCTAAACCCGGAGGAGCGGCTATTGCACCTGGGAAACAGAGGCGCATTCGTTCCTTCGCTATCAGAGTAGGGCTTCTGGTTGGCGCTGGCATTGCGATAGGAGTCGTTACGGCCGCCACACTTAGTAGTCCAAGTCGACCATAGAAACACAACCGTTCTATTGTTTGGGGCAAACCAATGACGAACACTCTAAAGCCCCGCCGGGCCATGCTGTTAAGTTTTTCTGGAATCGATGGGGCAGGAAAGAGTACGCAAATTGAGACCCTATGCGCCAAC
This sequence comes from Acidobacteriaceae bacterium, assembly GCA_036510715.1. GTDB lineage: Bacteria > Acidobacteriota > Terriglobia > Terriglobales > Acidobacteriaceae > Granulicella. Next base: position 2,537 of record DATCDL010000046.1, on the reverse strand, counting down.
CTGCGCATGCGCGGACTCAAGGTGCAGCTATTAACTTTCTGGGATGATGTCGCACTACTAAAATTCATCCGCGAAGGTGCTACGCAGACCCTATTTCAAGGCGACCAGGGCGTTGGAACGAAGACGGCTCCAATTCGACGCCGGGATAAGGATGTCCGTTCTCCGATGATGACTCTATTCCGCGTTGCGTTCTATTTCATTGATGCCATCTCGCTGCGAAGGATTGCTAAGAAGGCCGCCCGATCTGAGGCTGACGTTGTCATATTCGACAGATATATCTATGACGAGCTAGCAAATCTCAATCTAGCGAGACCATCGCTGCGGTTTTATGTGCAAAGCGTGATGAAGTTGGTGCCAAAGCCGCAGATTAGCTTTGTCCTGGACGCTGACCCCGAGAAGGCCTGCGCGCGCAAGCCGGAATATCCCATCGAGTTCCTCCACTCCAACCGCAATTCGTACCTCAAATTGAGCCAATTCGTGAGTGGAATCACGGTCATCCCCCCAAACACGATCTCCGAGGTGAAAGCCGAGGTTGCCCGGTGCGTTGCTAGTGGGTCGTCGGCTAGCATTCAATGAGGTGAAGATCCAGTACGCACGGGGAACAAGGCGCTCGTGTAGGCCCGAACAGTATAGGGCGGGTGTTACAGTCGCCCTATACTGCTCTCATCACTCAACTTGTTTCGACTGACGACGTCCAGCCTAACCTGGCAGGACCAGAACAATCTACCAGTAGGTTACGCTTGTATTGTCCAGGTAGGTCGCATTCGCAGCCTGGTTGTGATTGCCATCCATCTGGTAATTGACGGTCATACCCCACCAGCCCGAAGGAACCGGGAACGGGGCCACGGTCTGATTGATGGTGTGCGTAACGCCATTGACCGTGATCGACTGATAGAGCAGATCATTGTTCGATTCGCGCTGCATTTGAAGGGTCACGTGGTTCCAGGCTGCATTGTTAAGGTTGCATGGAATCGTCGTCGGCACCCAAGTCGCATTGACATTGTTCCAGATGTCCCAGACTCCATCTGCTAGATGATTACACTCGGTCCCCCACTCCATTCCGACGCCATTCATGTACATGTTGATGTCGAATTCGAGATCCTGCGTGATCGCGAAGTTCGTCACGTAGACCTCAGTGTCGACGGTCATATTGTGGATGGATGGAAGCAGGGTATGAGCCTTGTCCGGAAGCCCTTCTGTGGTGCCGTCTCCAATGAGAGGATTGGACCACAGGACATCAGAGTACGGCGTCGTTCCTCCAATATTGAACTGCGTTGCATTTCCACTGAGCGAAGGCGAGTTCACGTGCTGGATCATCGACCATGTGATTCCTGGGCACGAAGAGGTGCAGATGTTGTACGTCGGAGCGAGTTCACCCCACTGATTCCAGCCGCCCAGGGCCTGAAGGTTAGAAAAAGTCGTTCCAGCCACGTTGACGTTGACGGTTGCGGTTGCGCTGCCGCCGCAGTTGTCCCAATCCTGAACAACCGTCTTGTGGCTTCCGCCGGGCAAAGCCAGTTGTGTATTCAGGCTTGCCCCGTGCCCTACATAGGTCAGTTGGTTATCCACGTAGATGCCTGTCGCCGCCACACCCTTGGCACAAGCCGTGGTGGCAGTAGCAACATACGCCGCTGGCGAAGACACTGTGCTGCCGTTTGCCGGCGAGGCCACGGAAACACCCGACTGAGTACTGACCGTCAATGTCAGTCGCGCTGAGGTTGCACCACCGCAATAGTCCCATTCCTCCACAACAGCCAGATGGCTGCCTGTTGCGAGGCTCAGCGTGGTATTGAGACTGATCCCATTAACCACGTAATCGAGGCTGTTATCCACATAGATGCCCATAGCAGCGACACCCTTGGAACAGGTGGTCGTGTTGGCGGACGCGACAAATTGGACACTTGTTCCCACCGTACTTCCACTTGCAGGACTGCTCACAACAACGGTTGCAAATGCGGGTAACGAAACCGCCAAAATGAGTAGCATTACAGCATTGGTGAACATTCTCATGGAGTATGCCTTAAGTTATAGAGTTCTGCGCAATGCAGGTCTTAGAATCGGCTTATCCTGGGAGAAGGGACACAGGTTCTCTTGTCTCATCGGGTTGTTCCGAGTGCTCCCTCTACCGGCAGGCACTCGACAACCATCTGATACCACCACTACGTGAGCAGTGGTCAAACGTTTATACCGCACCTGATAAAAACTCTCAGGTGCTATGAGTATTCAGACTCTTGCGCCCAATTACCCCACTGCGCTGGATCAAGAAAAGATCTAAACATTCAAAGCAAAGGCAACTAATCCGGCTCTTGAAAACATCCTACATCGTAACCCGAGTGTTCTCAATCAGCCCAGTAGCTTTCTTGGTCCCCCCCTCGCTGCGCCGTTCATTGCATATTGGTGAGAACATTAGAGATGTCGCCAGAGCTGTTGCCAATCGGCGGTGGAAAACTGAGGACCCTCGATGAAATTTTTATTAGAGGCTCTCGCACAGTACAGGATGACCTATTGGTTTCGCAGTGCCGTTTGGGTAGCTTGCA
>DATCDL010000045.1:0-2235 GCA_036510715.1 Acidobacteriaceae bacterium | reverse complement strand
AGTTCAGCGCGCACCGTACGGTCCGGGCTTGTAACGACAATAGCTTTGCCAGAGGAACCCGCACTCGCGAAACTGACAGTGCTAATAGTCGCAAATAACAGGCAAGGAATAATTCTTGGTAGCTTCACATTCATCATCAGTCTCCGTATGCTGCGACAATCCCATCGGCACGAACTTCCATTTACTCCTGCTTCATCGCACAAACCCTCACGCCACTAGCCCGGATAATTCGTGAAGGTTGAAGAAGCGAAAGCCTCTTGCGCTACAAATATGTTGTTGAGGCAGTGTTTGAGGCAACGAAAGAGGCTATCGCGTGATCGACTTTACCACGACAGAGTGTGTATTGTTTCCCGAACTTTTTGCCAAGGCTGCGGTGTTGAAGTTCGATCAGCGGCAGGGCTCCTCCGATGGAGGAGCGATCCTGCTGAAGGCCGCCGAGCGGCGCTATGGATTGATCGCCGGCGTGGCCGGATGCCTGGAGGACAAGCCGCAGGCGGGCAAGGTGGACGACTCGCTCAACGAGTTGCTGGCGCAGCGCGTGTTCTCGATTGCGTGCGGCTATGCGGACGCCAACGACTCGGCGCGGCTCGCCGCCGATCCGGTGCACAAGATGCTGCTGGGCCGCGATCCGGTGACGGGCCTTGATCTGGCATCGCAGCCCACGTTGTCGCGCTTTGAGAACGCGGCCGGAGCCAGGGCCTCTATCGCATGGGCGAGAGGCTGGCCAGCAGCGTGATCGAGCGCCATGCCAAGCGGCTAGGCAACCGTGCCCGGCTGGTCACCCTCGACCTCGACCCGACCGACGATCCCACGCACGGCGCGCAGCAGATGTCGTTCTTCAACGGCCACTACGACAACTGGTGCTACCTTCCGGTGATGGGTTTTGTCAGCTTCAACGACGAGGCCGAGCAGTATCTGTGCGCCGCCGTGCTGCGGCCCGGCAACGTGACCGCGCCGGTGGGAGCGGTGGGGATTCTGCGCCGACTGCTGATGATGGTCCGCCACTTCTTCCCAGGCTCTCGCATCCGGGTTCGCCTCGACGGCGGCTTTGCACATCCCGAGTTGCTCGACTTTCTGGACGCCGAACCGAACCTTGAGTATGTGGTGGCGATGGCCAGCAACGCGGTGCTGCAGCGCGAGGCAGAAGCAGCGATGCAGGTTGCGCGCGTGCTCGCCGAAGTGACCGGCAAGACCGAACACGTCTACAGCGAAACAAGCTACGCAGCCAAGACCTGGCCGCGCGAACGCCGCATGATCTTCAAGGCCGAGGTGGTCTGTGCCGACGGCAAAGAGCCGAAAGATAATCCGCGCTTCGTCATCACCAACCTACAGCAGACGCCGCAGTGGATCTACGAAGAGGTCTACTGCCAGCGCGGCGAGATCGAGATCTTCGCTTAGAAGTGGCATATATTCTTCCTTTCAGGACCGGTGTCCTTGGGTGTCCCTGAGTGTCCGTAGGGACACCCGATGGCTCTAAGTAGCTGCATCTATTCGGGCAGGTGCAGGTGTCCTTGGGTACACCCAGCACGACCCTCGGAGGGGTGGAGTGTCATAATTCATCCGGTGCGTAGCACCGTTCCCATCGCTGCACAAATGATTGAGGGGGCAACGCACTTTACTTCACCCCCACATTAGCCACAGGAATTGTTGTTGGGCTTGGCATTGACGTTGCAGGCTTGCGTCCCGGCTTTCCCTTCGGCTTATCGTCGCCATTGCGCTTGATCCTCAATGGGTGAAGCGGCTTTGCATCATTGGGTGTGCCGATAAACTTCTGGAAGTCCTTGTCTTTAGTGAAGACATATTCGAGCGCCTTGTTCACCACATCGTCGGCGGCGACTCTGGTAAATGCAGCGTATTGATTGACGAGGTTTGCAGTGGGCTCCTCAAGTGAAACGGTGGCTGTAACTTTGCGGCTGGTTGTGATCTCAAGCAATGGCATGGACGTTCTCCCTCTTCTTGGTGGTTGAAATGATTGGGTGGGCTACTGCACCTTCGCGCTCTCCTGCGAGATCAAAGATGGTGTCGTATATAAACTGCTTGGTCATGCGGTCATATCCGCGCACAGCGATAATCTCGCTGACTTTGCGACCGCCGGCGAATCTGCCAACCTGTGCGACGATTTGAACCGTCTCGGCGATCTCCGCCGAGATGTCGTCACGATTCGATTGCTGATGCGACCGCATCGCCAGTTCACCGAATCTGCGAAGGGCTTTAACCGCAGAGATTGCGTGAATC
>DATCDL010000044.1:0-8762 GCA_036510715.1 Acidobacteriaceae bacterium | reverse complement strand
TGCGAGTAGGTAATGAAGTGGATCTCGTGGCCGCGCGCTGCGAGTTCGATACCGAGTTCCGTGGCGACAACGCCAGAGCCGCCGTAGGTTGGGTAACAGGTGATACCGATCTTCATGGTGCTCGCTTTGCTCAAAGAGGATAGAGGATAGAGGGTAGAGATGTGCGCTTAAGTGGCTGCGTTGTGCAGGTCTCTGTAATTGATGAGCTGGAACGCTGGACGGTTCGGCAATTGTTGGGGGGAGTTAGCGAAGGCGTCGAGGAGGGCAGAGAGTTCGACTTCGCGGGTGGAGCGGAGGCGCGTGATGATGTCGTCAAGGTCAGAATCGTTGTAGCCGGGATGACAGACGAGTTCCCACAGGCCATCGGGCATGGCCTTGAGGATTGCTGCGAGGGTAGTGGTGTTGAGATCGCCGGTGGCGGAGATGCCGAGGGTGCCATTCGTGGTGAGGATACGGCCGCTTTGGATTTGGGGTAGAGCGAGGAAACGCGGGCGGAGGTGATGGATGACGCGTAGTTGGATGCGGCGGAGGACAGGACTGCATCCGAGGGCGAGGCTCCAGGGCTGCTCGAACGGGTTGCGGATGGCGGGGATGCCCATGTGCTCGGCGACGATGAGGAGAGGGCGAGCTACCTGGGGGAAGATGTGGGTGTGCTTGTGGGTGTCGAGGTGGGTGACGGTGATGCCGTGATGCTGGAGTTTCTGAATCTGGGCGGCGGCTTCGCGGGCGATGTCGGCTTCGTCGATGCGGCCGAGGAGGAGATCGCGGGTGAAGTGGGAGAGTCGGGGGCGGAAGTTCTTGCCGTCAGGGCCGAGGAGCGTGGGGATCGTTTGGGGAGGTGAAATGGGTGTGCCGTCGGTGAGCACGACGTGGCAGCCGACGCCGAGGGTGGGGTGGGATCGGACGGCGCTAATGGCGTCGTCGAACGCGGGTCCGCTGGCCATAAGAGTGGCGGAGGTCAGCGCGCCGGCGGCGTGGAGTTCAGATATGGCGCGGTTGATGCCGCGGGTGAGTCCGAAGTCGTCGGCGTTGAGGATAAGGCGTGCAGGCATCGGAATGATTGTAGGGCCGTGGTGATTTTCAGGAAGTGGTGGAGGATCAGGACGTTTCGATGACTGCGCTAGGGTGCTGGGCATACTCGGCCCAGGATCCGTCGTAGAGGGTGACGTCTCTGGCCCCGGCGAGTTCGAGGCCCAGGGCGACGACAGCGGCCGTGACTCCGGAGCCGCATGTGGTGGTCAGCGGACGGTCGAGAGCGACAGACTTGCTGGCGAAAAGTGCTCGCAAGGCCTCGGGGGACTTTAGATGGCCGTCTTCGACGAGTTCGGTGAAGGGCACACTGGTTGCTCCGGGCATGTGACCGGAACTGAGGCCGGACCGCGGCTCCGGGGCTGTGCCATTGAAGCGCGCCGCAGATCGTGCGTCGAGGATCTGTGCGCGCTCTGCGATAAGGTCTTGGATGTCTGCGAAATCTTTTACATCGGAAGCTTTGAATTTGGAGAGGAAGGTTGCCGGTGCCCGTCGCACCTCGCCAGATTGCGTGGATAGTCCGGCTTCGAGCCAGGCGTTCAAGCCGCCATCGAGGAGGAGAACGTTCGGCGCGCCGAAGGTGCGAAGCATCCATCGGGCGCGCGGCGCGGAAAAAACACCTTCCTGCTCATAGACGACGATCGTCATGGTATTGCCGATGCCCATAGCGGACATGCTCGCTGCGAAGAAGTCGGAGCTGGGAAGCATGTGAGGGAGCGAAGTGGCGGGGTCAGAGAGCGCTTCGATGTCGAAGAAGATGGTGCCGGGGATGTGCTGTGCAAGATAGCGTCCATGTGTGTCGACACTCGGCATTACCCCAACCGGAGGCAGAGTGGCGTCCAGAATGACGGTGTTGGGGTCGTCGAGATGGCCGGCCAGCCACGCGGGTGAGACGAGAGGAGGCATAAGTAAGTGGTGGGCAGAGAGGGACTCGAACCCCCGACATCCTGCTTGTAAGGCAGGCGCTCTAACCAACTGAGCTATCCGCCCACTTTGGGCACGAACTCCAGTGTAGGGGATTGCAGGGAACGGAGCAATGGCTCGAGAGATTGAGCAGGCTGCTTCATTTGGAGTTCGCTGAGCAAGAATTGCAACTCTGCCGCGGCAGTGGGCTTATCGAGGTTCTGCGATCCAAGCTTGGAAGGACGGTTGGCAATGGGTTTCGCAAAAAGGGGGCGATGTCACTTAACACTCGGCAACGTACACCTTCCGCGAGTCTTGCCTGGACAACAGGGATACTATTCTTGCAAAGTAGGGAATCAAGGCGGCAGCGAAGAGTTAGGCTTCCTGGTTGCTTAGAGTCGTATGGTGCCCCTGACGATCATTCCAGGCAAGTCGCACGCCACTGGATAAGGGGCCCCTGCCAAGAAGACGCACGACACCCAGAACGTATCGAGCGAAGACCGGTGCACGGCCGTCTCCGTGCCAGAGTTGCGAGATGGGATGGATCACGCCGTTGTGGTCTGGATGGTAGACGCGATCGTCCCAGTTACGGGTGCCCTCGGGGAACTCCGGGTAGTGGCGGATCACGTCCAAGGTTGATTCGAGAATGCGATATTTCCATGGCACTGCATAGGACGCCATGAAGAGGATATTGCTAATGCGTTCACGTCGAATTTCGTGAACGAACTCTTCGAAAGAGGCAGCGTGGGTTAGGTTGGTGTTCGCATTGGGCTAGATACCGTGGCGGTCGCTGCTGCTGATCAGGAGTTGTTTCCACTCCTGGGCGAGCGCCTGCACGGCGCGATTCTCGGTCCAACCGCTTAGACCGTTGAGTTCCATGGCGTGGATGAATGGTGCGCAACTGTCCATGAACTCGTGGATGCAGAAGCGATGCCTCTCGTCTCCAACTTTATTGAGATCCCAGACGGGATGGTTGAAGACGATGAGGACGTCTGGCAAGGCGTGGAGTTCGGAGAGTATTTACTGGAGTCGGGACGGCGAAGGTGCAGTCGTGAACTCCGCGAAGGTAAGCTCCATGCGGATTCAGTTGCAGTGGGGAGATTGTGAGTGCCAAGGTGAAAGACCGAGTCGTGGTAGGGTGCAGTCCACTCGACGGAGATAGTGACATGAGCAAATTTGGATTCTGAACGGAGGATGAGAGGCGCCGTAATGTCGTCGTGGTCGGGAATGGAAACAAGCGCAGGGATCTGCAATGTATCTTCGATTTGGCGACGTTCGAGATCGAAGGCGAGATGCGGCGGAAGCGGTGGGGTCCAGTAACTAGCCTTGTAATTGAGTTCGAAACCGAGATCTCTGTAGTAGCGCTCGCGGTTGGCAAAGATGGGGCGGAGGATGTGATAGTCGCCTCCCCTGTAGGCAAGAAAATCGAGCTTCTCCTTGGATAGACAGGTGTGGCTATGGAGAGAGACACCGGAGGTGAATCCGCGTGAGAAATCGTGCTTGCGCTAAGTGTAGGAGATGCTTAGTTTTTGCATGATAAATCCGGCTTATCGATGCGGGCGCATGGAGCGCCGAGGGGAAGGCAACACGAATCACGAAGAGACGTTGTGATCAAGAGTAATTCCTCGTTGGCGCAAGTGATTATCGAAAGCGAACCCGTGATCCTTCCTGCAAAGTTGAAAGGATCGGGTCAAAGTGTTTCCTAGAGTAATAGACGGATGACAGGATGAATCTGGTACATGCCGCTACATGAAACTTTGTTCATCCACTGAGACGTTGGAGTAGGCGTGATTGGTCCGGTACAACTGGGCGTTTTGAGTTGTTTGCGCTTCTATACTTAAACGGTGGTCGAGCGAACGCCCGGAACAGGGAAGAGCACGGATGAGAATTGCGCTGATGACGGAACCGTTCCTGCCGAAAATTGACGGAATCGTCACCATGCTCACGAAGACGGTGGAATGTCTGCGGCGCAGAGGTGACGAGGTGCTGATCTTCGCTCCGAGCGGAGGGCCGAAAGAACTGTTCGGGGCGGAGGTGGTGGGGTTGCCGTCAGTACAGTTTCCGCTGTATCCGGAGTTGAGACTGGCGCTACCACGTGCGTCCATGCGCGCCAAGTTAGAGGTATTTGGGCCTGATATTATGCACCTGTTTGAGCCTGCGCTGCTGGGGATTGGCGGGTTGTATTACAGCCAGGTTCTCAAGATACCGCTGGTGATTTCGAGTCACACGAATCTGCCTGCGTATCTCCGGTATTACAAGCTGGGAGTGCTGGAGCGGCTAACGTGGATGTTGATGAGGGAGAGGCATTGGCGCGCTAATTTGAATCTTTGTACCTCGACTGTGACGATGTATGATCTTCAAACCCATGGAATCAAAGACCTCGCGTTATGGGAACGTGCAGTGGATTCAACGCTGTTTGCACCGAGTGCAAAGTCTGCGGAGCGGCGCAATGTCCTGAGCAATGGGGAGCCGGAGAAGCCGCTGCTGCTGTACGTTGGGCGACTCTCTGCAGAGAAGGAAGTTTCGCGATTGCGGGATGTGATCCTGGCATTGACTGAAGCTCGATTGGCGATTGTCGGCGACGGACCAATGCGGCATGAGCTGGAACGGCATTTCAAGGGAACTCCAACTGTATTTGTGGGATACCTGCGAGGTGAGGCACTGGCGGAGGCGTATGCTTCAGCGGACCTGTTTGTGATGCCGTCGAAGACGGAAACGTTGGGGTTGGTCTTGATGGAGGCGATGGCCGCAGGATGTGCTGTTGTCGCCTGTCGTGCGGGTGGGGTTCCCGATGCTGTGCAGGATGGGGTCACAGGCTTTCTATTCGAAGCGAATGATCCAAATGGACTCGTGAATACCGTAAAGCGTGCGTTGAGTAGCACGAAAGATCTTGAGGCGGTTCGTGTACGCGCACGGCAGGATGTGGAGCAACATGGTTGGGATGGTGCGACAGACCGGTTGCGGGAACTGTACGCAGAGACGATCAAAAATTGGGCGCCGAAGAGACGCAAAACACCGGCAGGCGTAGTGAAGCGCATTGCATGCCAAGCGACGCTGTCGGCACTGCGGACGCTGCTGCCGTGATGGGCACGACCTAGATGTCGAACAGTAAGCCTTCGCAATCGCTAGTAGTAGCCGCTCCGTGGCGCTGAGGTAGCCGGATGATCAGCCGGGAGATCCCGCTGATTGGTGTCCCGCAATTTATGCGATCTCCAATCCGCCAAAGAATCGATATTCCACCATCAATGCCTGGCGTGAACTCACTCGATCGATACCGTCCAGAGCGCTGTCGAGAGCCAGAAGATCGGCAGTATAGGTCGGAAGATGTTCAAGGGATTCGTCAACGGTTACGAAGTTGACGGAGCCACTGAACTTTTCTGTCTGGCGATGGCGAGCGGACTCAATGAAAATCTACAACTGGGTGCGGGCCGCGATGCCGTTCGAAGTCCTGCTTCGCTTTGAGCGCGTCAATGGTCGCCCGTATCGGCGTCTCCACATTGAATGCGGTGGGCGATCTGATTCTTGGCTGCTTCTTCCCGATCTGCCCAGTTTCGCCGAACTGGGTGCAGTCCTCCCCGCAAATTCACAACCTGCGGTTCGATAATGCGTCCCATGTGTTCATGTGGAACGGAAGGCGATATCAGAACGGAGGGCGATCTCAGTGGCGGAGCGAACCGAAGCAGATGAAATATCTCCCTGTAATTTACTGCTCAGAAAAATGGATGAGATGCTGTCCGCGAAGCTTGATTCGCAAAACGACGAAGAGTCTAGGCCGACCCCTTGAAACTTGTTGCGCAAACAGCTTCCCACTGCCTGATTCCAGCGCACCCTTTCCAAGCATCTTGACAGTCTGAGGAGTTTTCCATGTCCAACGACGGCGGTTTCAACCGCGGCTTCCAGGAAAACACCTACTCCGGAAGCGGACCCAGTTGGACTGAATGGCAGCGCGGACAGATGTTGCGCCGACCTTCAGTACCCTCGCCAGCACCCTCAAGTTGTTTCTGGGTTGCCACTATGCCACCAAACCATTGATTTACTAAGGCTTAGTGGCGGGGACGACGGGGCTCGAACCCGCGACCTCTGCCGTGACAGTGAATACACAACCCGTAACTGTAAGAAACCAGAGGGAACGGATGGCCCGTTTTAGCACTCTGAGTCACCCTTGGTCATCGTTATTGTGTCCTTAACGTGTCCACGCCATTTAGGCCCTTTTTACCCTCGACCTTTGCCCAAACCGGGCAGAGGTCGTCGCTTTTCGCACCTCTTCCGCTGGATGGCAGAGGTCTTCGGGAAATTTGGTCGTCGGAGTCATTTCTTGACCTCTTTCGTTGGAAGGCAGAGGTTTTCGTCTTACGTTCGCTTTTTCGGAAATCTCCAAAAAGTGTGCCCAGATCGTAAAAGTTTGTGCCCAGATCAATCATTCCAAAAAGCGTGCCTTGATTGTGCCCAGATGCTGGACGGCAGAAATATCCAAGAAACCTCTGCCTTTAGACGGCAGCGGTCAATCTTGCCAAGGACCGCCAGCTTGCCACGAACGGCTCCACCGGCCTTCCGTTGCCACTCCTCGGACGAGCGGCATGATGAACTGCTCGATGCTGCCTACAACTGTCTTGAGCGGAACGGACTCGATGTAGAGCTTGTTCTTCCCATTGAACGCGGTCCACTGGCGCTGCTTCGATTCGTCCTCAAAGAACTCCGCCGTGAACGCGATTGGCGGTGCCGATGGGAGCCGGGTCTTACGCCGCTCGAATGTCCGCACGATCGCTTCGGAGAGAACTTGTCCCTCGAATGAGAAAAGCCGGGACAGGGAGTACAGGTCGTGAAAATCCTTCATCCGGGTATTAGCGATGCCGAGCTTCACCATCGCCTCGAACTTCTCCGCTACGACCGTCTCCCTGGGATAGGTGAGCAGCACGGCTGCCGGCCCATCCAGAATCGTCGGGAACGCCGTCTCAACCGCCGGAGGCGTTACGGCGTCTCCGAAGCCGATGTCGAGTTGCATGGGGATTCGGGCCTTCTCCAGATAGCCAAGGAAGCTGACCCTTACCCCTTCATAGTCCGCGCCTTCCTTGATCTGCCTCGCCGTCACACTGGACGGGTCGAAGACTAGCCCATCGTCCACAACGGGTAGGACACAAATCTCTTTGAAGATTGCCTCAAAGCGGCGAGGATCGCTGCTCCCAATGGAGAGGAAATCTGCGTCCCGCGTTGGTCGGTGCGTCTCCTCGGTCCAAAGCTCAAAGAGCAAGGCTCCCTTCAGAATGAAGGTCATCTTGTGCTCCGACTGGCTGATGCGGAAGAGCAGACGTTCCAATGCGTATTTCGTCAGCAGCAAACCAAAGTCTTCGTTGCGGTCGCGCGCCAGGTTGAGCAGACGTTGACGAACCGAAGCTGCGATGTTGGTGACGGGTTTGCTCAAGAGAGCGATTCCATATACGGACGCATGACGTTGGCTACGCGGCAGACCTTCGCCGCCTCCCAGAGTTCATCCATCGTAGCCTTCTTCTCTCGAAAGCACTCCCTGAGCGCTTGGATAGCCAGCTCTGTTCCGACCTTCGAGCGGAACTTGAAACAGTCGGCAACGGTCTTCGCCGGACTGTACACCCTGATATTGGTTCCTTCGACAAGATGCTCCGCGACGCCGAAGGTGAGGGCTGCTCCGGAGAAGCGGACAACACGAATGGGCGGGTAGTCCATGCGAGGCGACCAAGCTCCAGGCTTGAGGGCTATCCAGACCTCAAAGGGATTTTCTGTCGTGAGTTCGTGGAAGCGGAGCGCGGACGAGAGGCAGACCACGGCTTGAGGCACTTTACGGCAGACCTCCAGCAGTGTGCGGTTTTCGCTGGGGGGATGGTCAGCCGACGAATAGAGGCCACGGCCCACCCTCTCCAGCTTCCCAGCCTGCACGAGGCGGCCAAGGTAGTTGCGGGGGACGGCCAGGCGTTCTAGGTCGGCAGACCGGATGACGGGCTGCTGATCGGCGAATCTGCGTAGGCGTTCCATCTGCGTCTCCATGTGGAGATTGTACCAAATTCAATATACTTATAGACATCTATTTAGCTTTTGGTACAAGCACTATTTCCGCTTGAACCAATACCCACCAGGGAACCACTGGCTATGAAAATAAAGGGGATATTGTCTTTTCCACAGTCTTCCCCAAACCGTTCCCCAAGCGCAAAATAAGGATACCGATGGCGCTCCAGTTTAGCTACGCCATGCCGTGCATCTTGAGGTAATGCAGCAAAACTTGCGAGCCAACCGTAGGAGCGACTTTCTTTACGATCTCCCAGCCGCCTTTAGTGATGCTGCTGAGAGCGTGCTTGACTCCATGTTCATCGTTGCTCTGCGCTGCCCTCTCGGCTGATGCGAGAGAACCGCGCACTTCGTCAGCTTCGAGCGATTCGGGCTGAGCTCTCAGTGCTGCGCGAATGGTAGCAAGCTCCTGCTTCAATCCGCTCATGTCGCCAATTTGGAGAATGTTTGTATGCGTATCGCCGAGCTGCGACACGCTACTCCCTGGGCCGCTCTGGTTGATGTGCTGGATATAAGTCTTCGAGCTGCTTGAGCTGCGGGCGCTGGTGATCGGCGGGGGAATGAGTTCAAGGATACTGCCCGGCTCTCTCCTGTCGCCAGTCTTCGTTTCAATCGTGTGCCAGTATTGAGCCATCACGGTGCGTTCATCATCGACTTGGGTAACAACTCCGTCGATGCCTGGATTGATGATCCTCACGTGCTCACCAATAGCGAAGCGCTTAGGTGGTTTGTACGCGGGAGCCTTTGCAGCCTTGTTTGCCATATCCTCTGCCCTCTTTTTCTCGTCCGCGACGCGG
>DATCDL010000043.1:0-4233 GCA_036510715.1 Acidobacteriaceae bacterium | reverse complement strand
AGCTGGGGCAGCGCGCAAGCTCTTAGCCTCTAACTTTGCTTTCGTCCGGCTGCTATTCCTTGATGTTGGGACCAGCTTGGAACCGCTGGATTCCGGGCGGGATTTTCGGGGAAGAAGGAGATGCATCCCTTGGATGCGATCCGCCATCATATTAGTTGACAGTAAGTCACTCACATGCGATTCTAGTTGAGGTTGTTATGGTTGTGACGGCTTATCGAGGTCAAATCAAGAGTTTCGGTCTACGGCTCGGGTTAGGGCTGCGGCTAAAAGGATGAGGTCAGGTTATGGGAAAGATTATTGGAATTGATCTTGGAACGACAAATAGCTGCGTTGCGGTGATGGAAGGTGGCGAGCCCAAGGTGATCGCGAACGAAGAGGGTGGTCGTACTACGCCGTCGATTGTTGCGTTCACCAAGAGTGGCGAGCGGTTGGTGGGCATGGTCGCGAAGCGGCAGGCGATCACCAATCCTGAGAACACGGTTTACTCGATCAAGCGCTTCATGGGCCGCCGGCTGAACGAAGTGGGCGACGAGATGAAGATGGTGCCGTACAAGGTTGTGGCCGAGGGCGACAATGTTGGGGTGCTGGCGCAGGGTAAGGAATACAGCGCGCCGGAGGTTTCGGCGATGATTCTGCAGAAGCTGAAGAAGGCCGCTGAGGACTACCTGGGTCAGTCGGTTACAGAGGCTGTGATTACGGTTCCGGCTTACTTCAACGATGCGCAGCGGCAGGCGACTAAGGACGCCGGAAAAATCGCAGGGCTTGACGTCAAGCGGATTGTGAATGAGCCGACCGCGGCGGCGCTGGCGTATGGGCTCGACAAGAAGAAGGACGAGACGATTGCCGTGTATGACTTCGGCGGCGGAACGTTCGATGTGTCGATTCTTGAAGTCGGTGATGGCGTGATTGAGGTGAAGTCGACCAATGGTGATACGCACCTTGGCGGCGATAATCTTGACCAGCGGATTGTGGATTGGCTGATCTCGGAGTTCAAGAACGAGAGTGGTCTGGATCTGCATTCGAAGGGCAATGAGATGGCGCTGCAGCGGTTGAAGGATGCTGCGGAGCGCGCCAAGATTGAGCTGTCGACTGCGCAGGAGACGGAGATCAATCTGCCGTTTATTACGGCGGATGCCAGCGGACCGAAGCATCTGGTTCGTACGCTGAGCCGCGCGAAGTTGGAGTCGCTGGTTGATGACCTGTTGCAGAAGTCGGTTGGACCCTGCAAGCAGGCGTTGAAGGATGCGGGTATTGACGCGAGCAAGATCGATGAAGTCGTGCTGGTTGGCGGACAGACTCGTATGCCGGCGATCCAGGAGTTGGTGAAGAAGCTGTTCGGCAAGGAACCGCATAAGGGGGTGAACCCAGATGAGGTTGTGGCGATCGGTGCTGCGGTCCAGGCTGGTGTTTTAGCTGGCGATGTGAAGGACCTGCTGCTGCTGGATGTGACTCCGCTGACGTTGTCGATTGAGACGATGGGTGGAGTGGCTACGGCGATGATTCCTCGCAACACTACGATTCCGACGAAGAAGTCGGAGACATTCTCGACGGCGGCTGATAACCAGACCGAGGTTGAGGTCCATGTGATGCAGGGTGAGCGGCCAATGGCAGCGCAGAATCGGACGTTGGGCAAGTTCAAGCTGGGCGGGATTCCGAGTGCGGCGCGCGGTGTGCCGCAGATTGTGGTGACGTTCGATATTGACGCGAACGGCATTCTGAACGTGAGCGCGAAGGATAACGCTACGGGCAAGGACGCGAAGATCACGATCACGAGCTCGTCTGGTTTGAGCAAGGAAGAGGTCGAGCGGATGGCGAAGGATGCCGAGGCTCACGCTGTGGAGGACAAGGAAGCCAAGGAGAAGATCGAGGCTCGCAATCAGCTTGATTCCATGGTGTACAACGTCGAGAAGATGCTGAAGGAAGGCGGCGAGAAGGTCGAGGCTTCGGATAAGACTGAAGTGGAGACGGCGCTGGCTGATGCGAAGACGGCGCTGAGTGGCGAGCCGGATGCGGCTGAGCTGAATGCTGCTCGCGAGAAGCTGACGACGGCGAGCCATAAGCTGGCGGAGGCGCTGTATAAGGCTAATGCTGCGGCTCCTGCGGGCGATGCTCCGACGGATGGCGATGCGGCTGCTGCGGGAACTACCGATGAGGCGAAGAAGGACGAAGGCGTGATTGATGCGGAGTATGTCGACACGCAGAAGTAAGTGAGAGCAGGAAGTAGGAAATAGGAAGTAGGAACGATGAGGAGGGGCTTCGGCTCCTCCTCATTCGCATCAGGCGGAAAGCGGGCGCGGCGAGTGGATTGGTTGAAGCCGGGGTTTGAGAAGAGTGGATCGGATGGCTGCGAGGCGCGTCCAATCAAGTAGTACAGGAGGCACACGATGACCGACGACAGAGCAGGGGATAAGGGGCGGCAGGATCAGGCGTGGCCGGAGGTGGTGCGCTGGGAGTTGGGCGCGTCGAGCGGTCATGTGAGCGAGACGCTCTGGCAGTGCGATGCGCTACGTGCGGGACGGCTGTACCAGCGGAGTGTGTTTGGGACGAGGGCGGAGGCTGAGGAGTTCGCGGTGCGGATGCGGGAGTCTGAGGTGGATTTGATGTTTAATGTGGAGGCGATTAAGGCCAGTACGGTTTGGAATTAGTGCATCCGTCCGGCGCGCGGGCGCGGGATGCGAATAGAGTGTACGTACTATGTCTGAGCTCGTCGGTGTCGCACTGTCGATAGTTTCTACGCTTACGCTGCAAGGCGCTTACTTTGTGTTGTTGAAGTATCCGGACAAGGTATCGCAGGAAAAGCTGACGTTGGAGACTCGTCAGCAGGAGATGATGGAGCAGATGGCCGACCGGGATGCTTCTCTCGACCTCCTGCAAAAAACGACCGTGGAGCTACGAACGTTTTCGGATGGACTGTGCATGGGAGTGGCGCCGGCTGATGTTCCGGGGTTGCTGATGGGGCTCCAGATGATTCAGGCGCAACTTCGAGGGCTTGAGGTGTTCGACCAGCCGCGGGCTTCGAATGTAGAGAAGACAGCGGCTGCGGTGGGCCGCGCGGTGGAGTTGGCGCAGGGTTGGGACGGTGCGCCAAACCCGGTAGCGGCGGTGGAGTTCTCGCTGGTCGTGCAGACGCTGCTGTATTCGTCCATGGCGGTGAAACGCGCCAACGACAGCAGTTTGACCGCCTTCTGGATGCAGATGAGGGAACGTCAGGTGGCGCTGAAGTCGCTGGTGCAGACCTTCCTTGCTTCGGCCATTGTGCTGGAATTTGTGTCGATCCTTTTTCTCGGGCTGGGATTCCGGTGGCTTGCCACGCAAGGTCTCATGCCGCGGTGGGGAGCGTGGAGTGGGTGGGTGGTGATGAGTGCCATCGTGATTCTGGGGATGCATAGGATGCTGCGTTTTATATGGCCTGTGAATGCCCTGGTACAGTCGATCGGCGAGCAGAGTGCCGCGGCGCTGCAACGGAGTGCACCGTTGGTTCCGGGAGGTGCGGTTCCGGCAGGTGCGGAGAAGCAAGCGGTCGTTGCTCCTGCGGGTGCGACGGGGCAGGACAAGGAGACAACGGGTGCCTGAGGGGAATGAGATTCATCGGTGGGCGGAGCGGCATGCGGCGGCGTTTGCCGGGAAGACGGTGCGGGTGGATGGGCCGCAGGGGCGGTTTACGGATTCTGATTTGCTGGATGGGCGGAAGCTGCTGCGGGTGATGGCGGTGGGGAAACACCTGGGGTATGACTTTGGGAAGGATCGGATTCTGCATGTGCATTTGGGATTGCAGGGCGATTTTACGGAGGGGGCGGGGGCGTTGCCGGAGGTGAAGGGGGCGCTGAGGCTAAGGATGTGGAATGCGGCGGCGGTGAAGCGGGCGAAGACGCCGGGCGAGAGTAAGCGGCATGGGTGGTACTCGGAGGATGATGGGACGGGGCACATTGTGGCGGGCGAGGTGGCTTGGGTGGAGTTGCGCGGGCCGATGGACTGCACCGTGTACACGCAGGCGAAGTGGGAGTCGCTGCTGGAGAGGTTGGGGCCTGATCCTCTGAATGGGGATTCGGTGGACAGGGCGGCGGAGAAGATTGCGAAGAGTAGGAAGCCGATTGCGGCGCTACTGATGGAGCAGGATGTGATGGCGGGGATTGGGAATATTTATCGCGCGGAGCTGCTGTTTCGGGAGAGGCTGAACCCGTTTGTTGAGGGTCGAGCTGTTCCGGTGAAACGGGTGCGGGCGATGTGGAAGGA
>DATCDL010000042.1:0-2163 GCA_036510715.1 Acidobacteriaceae bacterium | reverse complement strand
AGCCGAATGAGAGGGAGTTGATGCCGCGGGTAAGGAAAGCGTCATCGTAGAACTGGAAGGTTTTCCAGTCGAATATGTAGTTGGACTGAGCGCCGAGTCCACCTGGAAATTCAAGATTGTTGTCTCCAAAGTTAATATCAGGTGCGGTTTTTCCGGGAAGTGCTCCGAGCGAGGTATCCGTTGCCAGCGGGTTGATGGCGCTGACGTTTTGTCCGGACAAGGCGAGAACCTTGTTATAGCCAAAGTGCACGGTATCAAGGAAACTGTTGCTGAAAATGTGGGTGTCCGCGACGTTGGCGATCTGCCGGTGAGTGCTGTTGCCGCTCACCAAATCCTGCAGGGAGTCGGGCTGGGTCTGGGAACCGCGGTCAAAAACATAGGTGCCGACCAGCGAGTCTTTCGAGGTGAGGGTGTGATCGACGCGGATGGTGAAGTAGTTTTCGGACGTGGCCACCTTGGATGAGGCGATGGTCGTGCCAGTATCTCCCTGGACGGTACCGGCATCGGCGTGGGGATAGAAGCTGAGAATTTTTGCCGCATACGGATCGACCGTTACATTGCCCGCAACCAGGTTGCCCGCGCGTGCGGCATCGGAGGGAACAGTAATCAGGCTGGTCTGGGTAGTGCTTGCGTGGAGGCCTTCAAAGTCGCCGAAGATGAAGGTCTTATTCTTGATGATGGGGCCGCCGGCAGAGGCTCCGAACTGGTTCTTCAGGAACGGTGCCTTCTGAGGAGGATCAAAGTAGTTGCGGGCATCCATGGCGCTGTTTCTGTAGAACTCATAGCCGTCGCCGTGGAACTTGTTGGAGCCGGACTTGGTGGAAGCATTGATCACGCCTCCGGAGGTGAGGCCGTATGCAGCAGAATAAGTTCCGCTGACGACGGAGAACTCCTGAACGGCATCGACGCCCAGATTGACGCCGAGGACGCTGCCGGGGGCGCCGTTCGAGTAGTCGTTGATGCTGATACCATCCAGCCGGTAATTGTTCTGCTCGGGGCGAGTGCCACCGATGCTGAGTTGTGATCCGAAACCTCGATTGCCGCGGTCTGGGCCGGATCCAAGGGCGACCTGAGTATGGATGGCGGAGACTCCGGGCTGAAGCGTCGCGAGTTGGGTCCAATCTCGGGCGTTGAGCGGTAGGTCACGGATGGTGCGTTGGCCGATGTTCGCGACAAGAGCAGATTGGCTGAGATCGACGGTGGTATTGTCGCTGGTGACCTCGACCACCTGGTTGATGCTACCGACGACCAGGGAGACGTTGACGGTCGCGGTGGCACCGACGGTAAGGACGAGCTTGGAGATGACGGTCGTGTCGAATGTAGGGGCCGTTACACGGAGCTGATAGCTTCCGGGCAGTAGGTTGGAGAAGGTATAAATGCCACTCGTGTTGCTACGCGTTTGCGTCACGACATTCGTGGAGGTATTCCTGGCAACGATGCTGGCGTTCTGCACGTGGGCACCTGCCTAGTCTACTACCGTACCCTGAATGTTGCCTCCAACCGTCTGAGAGTGGGCGAGCGGGACGCTGCCAGCCAGAGCTGCGAAAATGCACACTCTTAGAAACCGTTCCATGGTGAATCGTATCTTCATGCTGCCTCCAAATAAGGAAGTACCTTCATGCTGCCTCCAGATAACTAATAGGATCAATTGAGTGAGTGCCAGATCACTTGAAGCCGTGCGGATGAACGAAATATGAAATTCACATTAAAATTTATTCAGAAGCGCCAATCGATGCGTCATTGCGCCTCAACCAGATAGCCTTCACCGCCAGATGTATCTCCGGTCCTGGAGTCTGGGTCGCCGTAATCACACCTGCATTTGCAATCGCTGCCCACTGGCGTAAACACATTGCGATTGACCAGCGGTGCCGCAAAGTCCCCGCGGTTCGCCAAGTGTAAGCTCTTCGACCAGGAGATCTAAGACGCCATCATCACGACGCGTTCCGATGCAATAGCGCTTGATCGTGCCAAGGTCATCGTCACGAGGGGAGTGGCCAACAAGGTGATTGATTCGATGTACGGGTCACCGACAAGCTCAACAGGCTCTATGTCGAGCTTCTGAAGGACAACCCAGATTGGGCTAGTGCAGCACGCCGTCACGACATGAACCATTTCATGGCGAGACCGATCTTCTGCTTTCTTGCCGAGGATATCCATCGACGC
>DATCDL010000041.1:0-2575 GCA_036510715.1 Acidobacteriaceae bacterium | reverse complement strand
GGTGTGGTGCATCGCGACCTGAAGCCGGAGAACATCATGGTGAGCGCGAAGGATGAGATCCACCTGATCGACTTTGGTATTGCGGCGAGCGCGGGAGCTCGACGGCTGACGTTTGCGAATTTCTCGCAGAGTATGGGAACTCCGGATTATATTTCGCCGGAGCAAGTGCGGGGAAAGCGCGGCGATGCTCGCAGCGATGTGTATGCAGTGGGCGTGATGCTTTACGAGATGCTGACTGGAGTTGTGCCGTTCTCGGGGCCGAACCCGTTTGCGGTGATGAATGAGCGGCTGCTGCATGAGCCCGTTGCTCCGCGGGAGCTGGAGCCGTCGATCACACCGCAGATACAGGAGATTGTGTATCGCGCGATGGAGCGTGAGCCGAAGAACCGGTACGCGAGTGCGCGCGAGATGGCGCATGATCTGCTGCATCTGGATGAGGTTGGGATCGCCGAGCGGCCCGCAGCGGAGCGAGGGAAGAACGGGCGATCGCCGGAGCGAGGGCGCCTGCTGTTGTATGCGGCGCTGGTGCTGATTCCGCTGCTACTGTTTGGATTGCTGCTGTTGGTGTCGCGGCGAAATTAGTGGTTGTGATGCGCTAACGTGGGACGAACTCGTCGGCGTGGATGACGAACTCCGGGTAGGCTCCTGCGCCGAGCTCGCGGATGTCCATGCCTTGCCAGTCACCGTCGGCATCCACGCGGAAGGGGGCTAGCTTGTTGAGCAGTAGGTTGCCGAGGTGGACGAGGGGGAAGATGACACCGAGGAGCGTGGAGATCCCTACGAATTGGGTGAGGAGAAGCGCGGCGCGCGAGCCGGTTGTGGGGCCGAAGAGGCCGAAGGCGATGAGGCCCCAAAGGCCGGCGCCGAGGTGGACGGAGATGGCACCGCCAGGGTCGTCGATGAACAGTTTCAGTTCAAGGGTTTCGACGAGGATCGTGATGAGTGCTCCTGCGACGATGCCGATGAACAGGGTGGCGAGCGGCGAGGTGAGGCCGCAACCGGCGCTGCCGGCTACGAGCCCGGCGATCCATCCGTTGGCGCTGAGGGATGCGTCTGGCTTGCGGTAGCGGAGTTGGGTGATGAGGACGGCGGCGAGGCAGCCACCGGAGGCGCAGAGCATCGCATTGATGGCAATGACGATGATCTGCACGGAGTTGAGTCCGTAGAAGAGCATGGAAGCGGCGGATTCGAGGCCGATCCAGCCAATGAGCGCGAGCAGGCAGCCGAAGAGGACGAGGACGATGTTGTGACCAGGGATTGCGGCTGCGGTGTCGTCGGCGTATTTGCCCTGGCGTGGACCGAGGATCCAGGCGATGGAGAGGGCGGTGAGGCCGCCGACTACCTGGAGGACGGCTGCGCCTCCTGTGTCGGCGAAGGCGGGAAGGCCGAAGAGCGGGGATAGCCGGGCGAGCCAGCCGGAGCCCCAGACCCAGTGGGCGAAGAGCGGGAAGATGAGGCCGGCGAAGAGGGCGCTGGAGGCGCAGATGGCGGTGAGACGCCAGCGGTCGCTTCCGGCACTGATCGGGATGAGCGAGGCCAGGCCGACGGCAAACATCTGGAGCGCGAGGACCAGAGCTGGGTAAGGACTCCTGAGCAGGCTGGAGCGCAGGTTCGCGGCGAAGAAGGGTTCGGCGCCGAGCCAGTCCCATTTCTTGCCGACGAACTGGAAGGTGTGGGCGAGGCCGCTGGTATATCCAGCCCACGCGGAGCCGATGAGGACAAAGACGATAGCCGTGGCGGCGACGGCGCAGAGCGTTGCGAGCATCGCATGGGCGGCGCTGCGGGAGCGTCCGAGACCCTGATGGATAAGTGCCAGACCGGCCGTTGCAAACGGAACGAGGAGGATGCAGAGAAGGCAGACAGCGAGGTTCATTCGGGGCCTCGCTGGAGGGAGCGATAACGATAGGCGACGAGGCCGAGCCCGAGGAGTTGAACGAGCAGCGCAGCGAGGACGAAGGCGATGCGCTGTCGAGTACCTTCGAGCAGGAGAAGGGCAGCCACTGCAAGCAGCCAGCCCGAGACCATCAATAGGTAGCCAGTTAACCTCAAGGACGTGTCCTTTGCGCTGCGTTGGATGTGGTGGTGAGTCCAGTCTACCGATATTTCAGCCTGCAACGATGCAGGATCGTCATTTAGCCGAGTGCTGGGCGCTTAGGTCTCGTCGCCCATTGTGGTCGCGGAAGGGGTGGCGAAGGTGCGGTTCCATCAGTCGCCGGGCCACCGGTCCTGGTGGGGGGGCGGCCGATCGTGGTTGGTGGTGCTGCTGGTGGTTTGGTGATCAGGTTCTGGAGGGCGAGGCGGGGGTACCCCCTCCCCCCCTGTTTGGGTCGAATCTCTGGAATCAGCAGGTTACGGGCTTGTTTTCCCGTAAAATTCAGATTCCAGAGGTTTTACATGCAAAATGCAGTATTCAAATGGCTTACGGGTGAAATGAGCGGCTGTTCCAAAAAAGTGATGCCGTCCCACGGTGCGGACGGCAAAACCTCTGGGCACATGCTGCTCAATTTGTCCCGCTGCATCAACGTTAGACGCTATGGCCCGCGGCCAATGTGATTCGTATCACGATAGGCGGATC
>DATCDL010000040.1:0-2217 GCA_036510715.1 Acidobacteriaceae bacterium | reverse complement strand
CGCTCGGCGTCCGTACTCTGGATCACGAACGTTATTGTTTTCGCAGCATGGTATTGGCGGCTCGATGCTGGCGGCCCCAACGCTCGCGATGGCAGGGAGGCCCACGTCCGCGGCGCGTTTCTCTTCCCTCAGATGGCTATCATGGCGCCCGGAGGTGACGGGAGGTCTGTCGCCGAAGTGGAAGGTTGGCAGCCTGGGTTCGTCGACTACCTCGCGCTGTCACTGTACACATGCACGGCGTTTTCACCTACAGACGTTCCAGTTCTGTCGCGGTGGGCGAAACTCATGATGATGGTCCAATCCGTGCTCTCGCTCGGGACTGTGGTACTACTCGCAGCCCGAGCAGTCAACATTCTTTAGTCGGATTGCCTTTGACTGGGAGGATCGAATGAATGCAGCATTTCTCGTTTCGCGTGTCGGGAGTCAGCAGGGCCTTACTCAAACTCAGATCGCCGAGCGTGTCGGCGCACATCCCGATCACGTTGCGGCTTGGAGCAGGGGAGAGGACTGCCCTGCGGATAAGCACCGGCTACTTCAGCAGCTGGCGGAATCGAAGCACCACGAACCCGGTGAGGCGGAGCCTGCCTAAGATCAATACGGTCCAGTTAAGCAATCTGAGATGCCCTTGCCGGTGATGGTCGTCGGATGCCGTCATTCCCGCGAAGGCGGGAATCCATTTGCCGCCGAGTTACTCGGGCTAAATGTTACATCGGAGACGGGGACACTTGATTCCGGCTCTATCAGACCAGAGAGACATTCGAGAGTCCAAATTCCGGCCCGTTAACATGGATTCCCGCTTTCGCGGGAATGACGACCGTATTTGCGCGCCCGATAGTCAACCCGGCACGACTGGTCACGACATGGCTAACAAGAAAAGCAAGCTCAAGGCGCTGTTCGGGATCCTCGGTCCGGGCTTTGTTACAGGCGCCGCCGATGATGACCCAACTGCGATAGCTGCTTACACCCAAGCCGGCGCGCAATTTGGGTATGGTCAGCTTTGGACGGCTCTCTTCACGATTCCTTTCATGTCAGTCGTGCAAGAAATGTGTGGCAGGATTGGTATTGTCACTGGCAACGGTTTAGCGACTGTTATAAAGAGACATTACTCCAAACGAATCCTGTATGGTGCAGTACTGCTCTTGTTTATTTCCAATGCCGTTAATATTGGCGCGGACTTGGGCGCTATGGCCGCGTCGGGCCAGCTTCTTGTCAAGGTTCCATTCACGCTGTTGTTGGTGATCATTACCGCGCTCACACTGTCGTTAGAAATATTTGTCACGTACAACAAATACGTTAAGTACCTGAAATACTTAACGCTCACCCTGCTTGCTTACGTAATAGTGGCTTTTCTTGTCAAGCAAGACTGGCGACGTGTGGCTGTAGCTGCGGTAGTCCCGAGCTTTTCATTTCATAAGGATTACGTCCTGAGCGTGTTAGCAATTTTGGGGACAAACATTTCTCCATACTTGTTTTTTTGGCAAGCAAGCGAAGAAGTGGAAGAGGAACGAAGCGCGAGCTCCTCGCGGGGTACCGACGGTCGTGGCCCACGATCGTTGAACAAGGAAGTCAACGAATCTCGAGTTGACACTATAGTCGGGATGGTGTTCTCCAACATCATAGTGCTGTTCATCGCGATTACCGCTGCGTCAACGCTTGGCCGCCATGGCATCACGGATATCCAGAGCCCTGCTCAAGCGGCCGATGCGCTAAGGCCGTTAGCTGGCAATTTCAGTTTTGCTTTATTTGCGATTGGGATTATCGGTAGCGGCCTTCTAGCCGTCCCGGTATTGGCTGGATCATCTTCGTATGCGCTCTCGGAAGCTCTTGGATGGAAGGAAGGTCTGTCGAAACGCTTTAAGCAGGCCAAAGGCTTTTATCTCGTCATCGTAGCGTCCGTGTTGATCGGCCTCTCGGTGAATTTGCTTGGGATAGATGCTTTCAAAATGTTGATCTATGCAGCTGCATTGAACGCAGTGCTCGCTCCACCGCTTCTGATTCTGATTATTCGTATTTCCGGAAGTGAGGAGATCATGGGCACTTACACAAACAGTTTCGCAGCAAAGTCACTGGGCTACTTGATTGCCGGCATAATGGCTCTTGCTTCGATTGGATTTGTTGCGAGCTTTCGCACATGATATCTGATCCTCGACCTGTGAGAGCGAAACCATGACGATTCCGTACCCGCGCATTCCGCCGGTTATCCTGTCGATCGGCCCG
>DATCDL010000039.1:0-3121 GCA_036510715.1 Acidobacteriaceae bacterium | reverse complement strand
TCCAGAAAGCGGTCAGTCACATAGAGCGCAGTGGCAGGCATGTCTTGCACGTCGAGCGCTCCGGCCAATCTGTGGGCCCGTATGTCTTCATCGGCAGCGACTGCAAATGGAAATTTCTCCCGCCGATGAATTGACCTCGCATGCTCACGGGAACACGCCAGAATAAGCAGAACCTGGGCATTCTGCTCTCGAATTTCAAGGTAATGCCCCGCGAGTTCAGAAAGAATTGTTTGGTCAGCCGCCTGGCTGAGATCCCCGGCGAAGATCGCTATCAGGTTGGAGTGGCCACGGTGGTCATAAGGACTAATTTGTTTGCTGTCCGTGGAGGGTAAGGTGAAGTCGGGCAGCAGATGTCCGCGTGTTGGATAGCTCTGCGCGGGCGTGAGTTGTGCGCTGCCAACTTCTGCTTGCAGCATGATTCAATCTCCCTTAAATATTATGATACAAACCCAGTCCGATGTGGCGCAAACATAGGCGTACCTCGGTGTTCTCGCCTTTATTGGCGCCATGCCTCAAAATGAAGCCTTCGATCGCGAAGCTGCCTGGCGCGCGGAGTGCAAAATATTCGAAGCAGCCACTGCCAACTCCATTGCATTCCGCTGTAGATCAGTGCGATACCAAAAACCCGGAAGCTTCACAATTTCCTCACACGATTTCCGCAGCGCCAGCCAGCGCGGCGGCAGCGCATGGGCCTCGGCAAACGCTTCCAGGGTCATCCCCTTGTGGTTGCCGGAGATGTTCGCGGTCGCCATCATCTTTTCGTTTGCTTCCGGCCATGTGTCGCAAATTCCAATCGGTGCCATTGCATTACGAATGACAGTTAGCCCCCGGCGTGCCGCTCTTCCAGTGTGCCTCCCGGCCAGGAGATCGTAATCAGAAAAGCACTCTCCTCCAGCGCCTCGAGATCATGACGTATGCCGTGGTCCAGCACCATCAATTCCCCTGCGGAAAGTTCGATTTTTTGCTCCGGCAAATGGAGCCGTAACTTTCCCTGGAGCGCATGAATCGAGATTCTGCCATCGGCATGGTGCTCTTTCATCTGTGTATTGGCTTTCATCAAGACCAGCACAATTCGAAAATCTGGATACTTTGCGAGAGTCTTCGAACTGCGTCCGGTTTCGCGATGCCACGAGTCTTCCTGTCGAAGCTGCCGGAGTTCATCAAGAAGATTGAATCGGAGGAGTGCGCCGGCAAGGTAGGGCAACCGGTTTAATCCTTCCGCACTGCCTCCGCTTTTGTGGGCTGCGGTGTCTTCTGTCATCGTGCATTCCTCTCCGCTGCAAATTTACTTTTACTATATCGGCTGGCGATACCCATCGCAATTTCCAGTTCCCCCATGGCAGCTGCACGCGCCGGCTCAGTCAGAAGTTATTTGTCCGATGCCAGCATGGGCGCGGTCCGAACAATAACAACTCCCTTCATTCCCTGGGACTCGTGCAAAGTACACACATAGCGGTAGACGCCCGGGACGGTGAACACTCGGCTAAAGGACTCGCCGGGCCGTAGCCACCCTGAATCAAATTGCTTGCCTCCTGGAGGAAGTTTGACATCCACCCGGTACAGGGCCTTGCTCGCGTCATCTACCACGTTATGGACGACGCCAGACGAATTTTGCCACGTCACCTTCTGTCCAGTGCTAATCGTGAGCGTAGCAGGCGAAAATCCTATGTCGTTCATTCGCACAGTCGCTCTGCCTGTTCCTGCGGGTTTTGCCAGGGTTTTTCGGATGGCAGAGGCGGAAATTGACGTGGAGCAGTTTGGGGCTAGTTTATCGACGGTATCCACCACAATGCTGGGGACATTGGGATCTTCCACGGCGACCACGCTGCCAAATTGTCCCGTCACGTGGACCAGGCGATTGGCGTTCTCAGAGAACAGGAAGGGTTGCGCTTCCAAGCGATAGACTTTGGACGACCCCAGAACTTTCAGCATCACTTTCCCGTCGTCTTGCAGCGTTAAGCACCCATTGACCTCCGTTGGTGCGGTTAGTCCTGACTTCGAGACGGGAATATCCTCGCGTACAACGCCAGACTGGCGAACGGTCGTTGCGGAAGTAGCTCCGCCATGGTGCATGGGCATAGCTGCCATCGCATCTGCATGAGAATCCTCATTGCTTGTTGCTGAACTGCTGGGCCTAGGGCTGGCGAGCTGTACCGGATTGACGTCACCATTAGCCATCGCTTCTGTCAAATCAACTTGTGTCATGCCGCTTATCTGCGTAGACACGTCCTGGCCGGGCCCAGGCGATGCAGGTCCGGCATGCATCAAGTTTGCATTCTGCGAACCAGTCACTTCAAGCATGGCCATCAGGCCCTTCGCCATTCGCGCCATAGCATGGTCCACCATCGTGAACTGCCCCGGTACACTTGCAGTAAGTTCCACAATCGTGGCGCTGCCCGGCGGCACTCCGACAGTCTGGACGCCGGTCAGCGGAGGCGAGGTTAGCGAACCGAGTGCGTAAGCTCGCGTGAAGATTTCTCCCACCACGTGCAATGAGGACGTGGCGTTGGGACCGGCGTCTCCAAAAAAAACTCTCACAGTCTCCCCTACCTTGGCGTGCAAAGGATGCGCTTTGACGAGGGCATCCACTGCTCCGTTGAACACGAAATACTCCGGGTTTTCGTCCATGAGTCTTGCGTTGCTAAACTGCTGCAAGCCTGTCGTACCCTTTGTCGCTGTGGTGTAGAGTTCTCCCTGCATCACGTAGAACTCATGATCCACATGGGGCAGGCCGCCCGCCGGTTCGACCAGGATCAAGCCATACATCCCATTTGAAATATGCTGTGCGACCATGGGCGTGCCGCAGTGATAAACGAACAATCCTGGCGTGGTTGCTACAAATGTGAAGATCTTCGATTCCCCAGGAAGTACCTGCGACAGCTCTGCGCCTCCGCCTGGACCGAGAGCGGCATGAAAATCCACCGAATGGACCATCGTGCTGTGGGCATCATTCTGAAGAGTGACTTCCACAGTGTCGCCTTGCTTTACTCGGATCATGGGCCCCGGCACCCTTCCATTGAATGTCCAATAGCGATACGTGGTGCCCACCGCGGGATCAAGTCGGCCGAGGACCTCTCGGGCCACGAGCGTTACATGTATCACCGAGGGTGCGCGGTTACCG
>DATCDL010000038.1:0-5450 GCA_036510715.1 Acidobacteriaceae bacterium | reverse complement strand
GCTGTGCACCAAAATCAAAAGGCCCCACGACCAATTCCGGTCGCAGGGCCTTCCTGTTTTAAACGTGCGCTTAGTGGAAAGACGCGCCGCGGTTAGCGGCCTGCATCTGCCAGCATCCCAGGAGCTAGAAATCCTGTATTGGGATGCTCGCCGACTGGTTGAAACCTCGCCGGATCCGGCAAATGCAGCTGAGCAACCATCTGCTCGGCCAGCTTCGGGTCCGACGGGTTCACCTCTTCGATCCGTACCTTGGCCAATCCCTCCACGCCCAGCTTCTGTGCTGCCCCGTAGGACAAATCCACAATCAAGCTTGGCGACATCGGTCCGCGATCGTTCACGCGGAGGAAGGTCGACCTCTTGTTCCTCAGGTTTGTCACCCGAATCCAGCTTCCCAGCGGCAGCGTCCGATGTGCGCAGGTCATGGCATACATGTCATATGCCTCGCCATTCGCAGTCAATCGACCGTTAAACGTGCCACCATACCAGGAAGCCTTACCAATTTGAAACCAGTGACGTTTCGCCGTTGTCTTGCCCGGCGATTTGCCGGGTACAACTGCGCTCTCTCGTTTCACCGTAGGACTTGCTACGAGGGAAGCTGTAATTCCCAGGGTTACGATCAGCACGCCAGCGCGAGTACGCTTGCGGCTCTTCTTACCCTGCAGCCCTCCCACGTCATTCATCGTAGGATCACTCATACGTATATTGTCTCTTTCACTGGGAGCTAAGTCAAACAAATCAAAGGTACTTATTTGCTATTTTCGCTTGCAAAGTGCAGCTAGGTATGATAGTGTTCTCACTTCGTGGGGTTGCCTTCCTTGCTCACACTTTCTTTACCTTCCTCCCCAAACTCCCGCACCCTCCTCGCCATTGCTGGCCATGATCCCTCCAGCGGAGCGGGAATGACCGCCGATCTGCAGACCTTCGCCGCCCATCGACTCTTCGGAACCTCAGCCCTCACCGCCCTCACCGTCCAGTCCACCCTGGGCGTCGCCGAGATCCAGCCCGTCGATCCAGCTCTCCTCAGCCGCACCCTCGATCACCTCTGCGCCGACCTGCCCCCCGCCGGCATCAAGATTGGCATGCTCGGTTCCAGCGAAATCGCCGCTACAGTCGCGGCTTTCCTCACTACCTTCAACCAGCAGGCAGGGAATCAGGCGGGCAATCAGGCGGGAAGTCAGCCGAGACCTCCGGTCGTCCTCGACCCCATCCTCCGAGCCAGTTCCGGCGCCGACCTCCTCCCGCCCCAGGCACTCGACACCCTCCACCAGCAGCTTCTCCCCGCCGTCACCTGGATCACGCCCAACTGGTCCGAGCTCTCCGCCCTCACCGGACTCGAGATAGAGAATCTCTTCGACGCCGAAGCCGCGACCCACGCTCTCGCTCGCCGCCACCCTCACCTCCACATCGTCGTCACCGCCGGCGACCACTCCCAACCCACCGACCTCCTCCGTCTCCCCTCCGGAGAAATCCACAGGTTCGTCGGCGAGCACATCGAAACCACCTCCACCCACGGAACCGGCTGCGCCTTCTCCTCCTCGCTCCTCTGTCTCCTCGTCCTCCGCGACACCCCCATCGAAGCCGTCCGCGGAGCCAAGCACTTCGTCACCGAAGCCATCCACCACGCCCCCAACCTCGGACACGGCAGGGGCCCCCTCAATCTCTTCTGGCACCTCTCCTAAAACACCGTGCAGCCTGAAGGGTCCTTCAGTCACGCGGTTTGCAGCCCGAAACCCAACTGAACGCGCACGAAAACACCCGGAAAAGCCTATCCACGCCCCGCGGTAAGCTGCAGCAGCGCCTTTTCCCACAAGTCGCCATACGCCGTCCACCCCCCCAGCGAATGCACTTTCAGCAGCGACGCCGCCCGCATCCTCTGCTGCAATTCGGGCTCATCGGCCAACAATTGCATCCGGTCCGCAATCGCGCCAGCATCTCGGATAGGAACAATAAACCCTTCGACACCATCGGTATAGAGCTGACTACCTCCGGTATTCGTTGAACTGATCACAGGGCACCCGCACGCCATCGCCTCTGCCATCACCAACCCAAACCCATCTTCAATCGAAGGAAGAACCAGCACATGGCTACGACTCATCTGTTCCACCAGCTCCGCCTGCGGAATCGGCCCCAAAAACTCCACATTCTCCTTAGGAAGCCGTTTAAGTGCTGCCTTAAGGTTCTCCTGTATGTATCCAGCGATACGCAAGGTTTTACGGGGATGTTCCAGATTAGCAAAGGCTTGCAGTAGGTATGGAACTCCCTTGCGTAGCCCCGGCGCCCCCGCAAACAGCACGTTGAACTCACCCTGGGCAGCTTCAGCCACCGGCCGAAAATTGTCCAGCCGCACCCCATAGGGAATGGTGTACAGCTTCTCATCCGGAACCCCCATCTCCACAAACGTCCGCCGAACATAGGCCGAGGGAACCGTAATAGCGTCTGCTTGCCTATAGATAGCCTCCTCGCGCACGGTGTCACGCTCATCCGAAACCGGCCGTGTAACGCCCCAGATGGCGTATTCCTCCTCCACAATCTGCTGCTGATACCGCTGGTGCGTCGATCCCCGGTCACAAATGAATACGCCGCCCTCCCGCTGCAACCAAGCCCCCGAACTCAAGCTCGAACCTGAGATCCCAACCAGCGCATCCGGCCTTTGTTTCAAACGCTTTAGCCGACCCAGAGTCCAGCGATCGAAGACCAGGGCATTAGCAACTCCGAGGTGATCGCTGAACCACCGCAGGTCAATTGGACTGCGCCCAGCGGCATATTCCGCCATATGGATCCACGGAAACGTCTCAACCAAACGGTGTTCCAGCCCCTCTCGCTGCAAACGCCGCCACGGGAAGGTCGAATACACCCGCTCCAGATGCCCCCGGCGCTCCAACTCTCGCGCCAGATCAAAGTGGTGAAAGACTCCGAAGACCGTCTGAACAATACGCATGAAGGGAACTCGCTCCGGAGAAAACTGGCTGAAGATGGACTCGGTCGAGTCTAACAAAACCCACTGTCCATCGTACAAACTGGGCTTCTCGCACAACCTGCTACCCTTGAACCGTATGCTTCCAACCCTCACGATTCAACTCAATGGCCACACCCGTACCTTGCCCGAACTCACGTCACCGACTGACCTCGCCAGTGTCATTGCAACCCTCGGGCTGAAGGCCGATCGCATTGCCGTGGAACTAAACAGTGACATCGTCTCACGCTCGTCCTGGTCTCAGACAAAGGTGGCCGAGGGGGATCGTCTTGAGATCGTGCACTTTGTTGGCGGTGGAAGTGATACATCAGATAACGACTGTATTAGACTGATGTAGCATTACTTCGATGGCTAATTGTATCCAAAAGAAGGTCCATCCCTTCTTCGTGCGGTCGCGATAGCCCACCCACCTGCAGCGCTGCGACGGCTCTCGGTCCATTGCTTTCCAGCCGATCACGCAGCTCGCGCGACTCATACAATCGCAATACAGCGTCTTTGATTTGATCCACGCTGAATGCGTCAACAAACAGGCAATCGCGATCATCAACCAACAGCTCAGAGGCTCCGCAGTTGCGTGTAGCAATCGAAGGCACGCCGCTGGCCATCGCCTCCATTAACGACAGGCCGAAACCATCGTCTACACTGGGCAGGATGAACGCATCAAGGTCAGCATAAAAGTCCTTCATATCAGCCATATAGCCGACTACACTTACAGTAGATTGTTCAGATAACAGTTGCTTCAAGACAGGGTAGGTGAAGATCTCGTTGCTGGTGCGAATCTTCAGCTCAGCATTGGGCAATGCCAACTCTTTCCAGG
Source organism: Acidobacteriaceae bacterium (assembly GCA_036510715.1). Taxonomy (GTDB): domain Bacteria; phylum Acidobacteriota; class Terriglobia; order Terriglobales; family Acidobacteriaceae; genus Granulicella. The sequence goes on along the minus strand of DATCDL010000038.1, from coordinate 1,659 downwards.
CCTGTAAAAGGTAGAGAAACCCTTTGCGAAGTGGCCCCCCCCCTACGACACCCAGCACAAACGTTGATTGCAAAGGTTTTGGCGCCCTAGGCACCATTGCGGAGCAGCCATAGAGGGGCGTCAACACCACCTTCTTGCGCAAGTGTTCAGGATAACTGCGCCGGCTGTAGTCCGACGGTGCGAGGATAAAGTCAGCCTGCTCATACTCTTCGACCTGGCGCTCGACAAACCACGGCGAGTTGGTGCGGAACGTGCCACCCACTTTGCGAGCCTCTTCCACCATCATCTGTTGCTGAACGCGAATATCGGGGCAGGCACGATCCAACACATACGTACCGCCCATTCGCTGCGCAGCCCTCCCGGTCACCAGGCTGGACGTAGACGCTCCCAGGAGCAGGTCACAGTCACGCAGCATGTGGGCCGCCCAGTGGTCAAAAAGAGTAGAGTCTAACTCGTCCAGAATCAGCGGGGTGCGCGTATGTGTCAACGCGCTGAATATAGCGACAGGAGCCGGAACCCAGCGCTTCCGGATCGCGAGATCGAATCCACGCATCCTACTGCGCGGCGTCGCACTGTAGAGGGTGACAGTGCATCCTCGCCGAATGAATGCGTTGGCCGGCAAGCGGTAATGTGCCTGACGACCCGTTGCAATAACGATATTCACGAGTAAACCCTCATCTGAGGGAAGATTATCATCGGGTCAGGCCGGCAACAAAAGGTCTGAACTGAAGGGCATGTCGAGCCAATAGCGCTAAGCTTAGCTGCCACTATACAGAATATGTGTTATCAGACGTACGACAGTTTCAGTAGTGTTGCTTTTACTTGTGTCGGTCATTCAGGTAAATCATTGTCCTATTCGGAAGTAAATCATGAAATGGGCGCCGAGGGTTGCAAAACCGGCTTGCACAGATCCGACGTGGTCTTATGTGGAAACAGGAAGATCGCACCAACCTACCCGCCCGAGTCAGAAAATGAAAGTCCGCCATACGACACCTCTCAGAAAATATAAACCGACCTCTTATTCATTACCGGCATATCTCATCATGAAATGGTCATAGCCCAAGCTTGTAGATCCGAATCCCACAGTCAATCTCCTGATTGGTTTGCTTATCCGGCCAAAGCAACGTCTTATTACCAATCTGAGCCAAAACCTGAGCTGGATCGGCTCCATTAGAACGCGATTCCGCCACAAATCCTGCCCTCAAAGAACTTCCGCCGTAATCCTCTGGGTTCCCCAGGCCAGCCTTGCGGATCAGATTCTTAACAATCTGCGTGATTGAGCGCGGGCAGAGAGAGTTACCGACACATCCGATCTGGCTGATATTGCGAAAGATGGGGCCAACCTTGATTTCGGCTGCTCCCAACCAGTCTTGCAGAGCAACTATTGGGCAAGTCCTCCTGTCGACTCCACGACCAATCCAGACGTCTCTTCCCTTTCCAACAAAATTTGTCTCTAAGGGAGGAATTCTAATCGTTACGCCCTTCTGACTCCATTCGATATGTTCAACGCGAATGGCTGTGAGTTCGGAGGTGAGCAAGGCTCCCTCGAAGCCGACGAGTAGCAATGCTTTATCCCGTTTCCCTTTGATGCTGTCGCCCAATCCAGCCACGAGTGTAACGATCCGGTCCCACTTTAGCGGCTCTTTCGGCCTTTGTTTG